>JAHCBB010000014.1 GCA_019634635.1 Verrucomicrobiia bacterium | reverse complement strand
GAACGAAAACGGGTCTGTGGATCTGGGATTCCAATCAGGGTCAGGTCCCGATTCGGATGTGTATGCGTTGGCTCAACAACCCGATGGGAAGATTCTGGCTGGGGGTGTATTCACCTCTGTCAATGGCATCACGCGACGAGGCGTGGCACGATTGAACGTGGATGGGAGCATCGATGCAGCCTTTGATCCGGGCGCCGGGGCGCCGGGCGTGCTCGCCGTTGGCCTGCAACCGGACGGCAAGATCCTCATTGGGGGGGTGTTCACCTCATTTGATGGCACACCGCGGAACCAAGTCGCCCGCCTGCATCCTGACGGCAGTCTCGACATGGGTTTTGATCCCGGTTCCGGGGCCGGAGCGGGCGTGCTCACTATTGGTGTTCAGTTGGATGGGAAGATTCTCGTGGCCGGGGGATTCACCAGCTTCAATGGAATTGCAAGGAATCGGATCGCACGTTTGAACGCGGATGGAAGTCTGGATCAGACATTCGATCCCGGGACGGGGGCGTCGAGCTCCATTATGGCCCTTATAGTGCAGCCCAACGGCAGGGTGATGGTTTCAGGCTCATTCCAGTCTTTCAATGGGTTGTCCCGGCCCGGCCTCGTTCGGCTCGAAGCCAATGGTGCGGTGGATACGGGCTTTGTGCCCTCTGGGATATCGAGTTCTTGGCCTCCCTATATCATGTCCATGGCGCTTCAAACCGACGGCAAAGTGCTGATTGGTGGTGAGTTCACGACGGTGGGTGGCATGAGTCGCCCCCGGATCGCACGCCTGAATCCGAATGGCATTCTGGACACCAGCTTTGCTCCAGGGAAGGGGGCCGATCAGCTGGTACGGTCCATCTCCCTTCACGGGTCCGGAGGTTTGTTTGTTGGTGGGGATTTCACGACGTTCGATAGTGTGCAGCGACCCGGCGTGGCGCAGATCGAGACCGGCCCTCTCCCGCCGCCGAACTCGGCTCCGGAGTTAATCAATTTGAGCAACCAAACCGTCCCTGAGAACGAACCCGTTGGCACGCTGGTGGGCCTGCTCACCGCCGAGGATCCGGATGCGGACGATACCCACGTCTTCGAGTTGGTGGCGGGGGAGGGGGACACGGACAACGCGCTGTTCAGCATCGTGGCGAACGAGTTGCGGACGGCGGTGGTGTTCGACTACGAGGCGTCGCGGGAGGGCAGCTTCAACACCTATACCGTGCGGGTCCGCGCCACGGATTCCGGCGGGCTGTTCCTCGAGGACTGGATCCCGATCGACATCCTGGACGTCAACGAGGCGCCGGTGGCCTACGCCCAGTCGGTGACCACGGCCGAAGATGCCCCGGTGGCCATCACGCTCACCGGCGAGGATCCGGACCTGAATGTCCTCCTGTTCCACGTGATCTCCGGTCCCAGCCATGGCGTGGTGGTGGAGGGGTACGGGGACTTCATCTACACCCCGAACCCGAACTACCACGGACCCGACAGTTTCGCGTTTGTCGCCAACGATGGGGAGTTCCTGTCCGAGCCGGCGACCGTCTCGATCACCGTGATGCCGGTGAACGATGCGCCCGTGGCTTTTGCCCAGTCGGTGACGACGCCGGAGGACACCGTGGTGGCGATCACGCTGACAGGTAGCGATGTGGATGGGGATTCGTTGACCTACCTGGTCGTCAGTGGTCCGCAGCATGGCGTCCTGACCGGCGGTGCCCCGCATCTGACCTACACGCCGGAGCTGCACTATCACGGCGCGGACAGCTTCACCTTCCGGGTGAGCGATGGGACGCTCGAATCCGCGCTGGCGACGGTGACCATTGTCGTGCAGCCGGTGAATGATGCGCCGGTGGCGTTTGGAGGGTCGGTGACGACGACCGAAGACATGCCGGTGGCGATCCTGCTGGAAGTCGCGGATCCGGATGGGGACGCGCTCAATTTCACCGTGCTGAGCGGACCGGAGCACGGGACGTTGTCGGGGGTGGCCCCGGCGCTCACCTACACGCCGGGGGACGGTTTCCGGGGATTTGACAGCTTCAGCTTCCAGGCCAGCGATGGTCAGGCGGACTCCAACCCGGCCACGGTGGCGATTACCGTGTTGCCGGCCGGCGAACCGGCGGCCGACCTCACGGTGCTCCATGTCTTTGGGGAGCCATCCACATCGGCCATCATGCCGATGGGGCGGGTGGTGGAAGGGAGTGACGGTGCGCTCTACGGGACCTCCCACCGGGGAGGTAGGCACAACGGCGGCACGATCTATCGGGTCCATCCGGACGGCGGCGGGTTTGTCGTGTTGCGGGATCTCGAGGCGGTGAGTGACGGCGGGTTGCCGTATGCCGGATTGATCGAAGGCAGCGATGGTGCCCTGTACGGGACCACCTCGGAAGGAGGCTTCCACGACGCGGGCACGATCTTCCGGGTGCAACCGGATGGCAGCGGGTTCCTGGTCCTGCGGCATCTGAATCCCCCCGTGGATGGATCCCGCATGTTGGGTGCCCTGCTCGAAGGGAGCGACGGCGTCCTCTACGGCACCGCCTCGGCAGGGGGCGTCCTGGGGAACGGGACGGTCTTCCGGCTCCATCGCAACGGCACCGGCTTTGCCGTGCTCCATCATCTCCGAGGGTTCGAGGGGCGTGCCCCGTCGGCAGCGTTGATCGAGGGATCGGACGGTGTCCTTTACGGCACGATCCGCGAGAGCATGGCATCCCCCGAAGGCAAGGTGTTCCGGTTGACCAAGGACGGGAGTGGCTTTGCGGTGGTGAAGCCGTTCGCTTCCGCGGAGGGATCCTACCTATACGACGCGGTCGTCGAAGGCGCTGACGGCAGGCTCTACGGCAGCGGCTTTCTGGGAGGAACACAGGGGGACGGCACCGTCTGGCGGATGAACAGGGACGGCTCGGGGTTTGCGGTGTTGCACCACTTTGTGTCGGCCACGGATGGCCGAGGAGTTCAGGGGCTGCAGCAGGGAACGGACGGCTGGCTCTACGGCACCACCCGATCGAGCGGTCCTGACAGTTACGGAACCGCCTTCCGAATCCACCCGGCGGGCGGGTTTGAGCTCCTGAAAGCGTTTGGTCCGGCTCCGGACGGCAGTTCTCCGGCGGGCGGGGTCATTGAAGGCAGCGACGGCGTCCTCTACGGACTGACGTCCAATGGTGGAAGTTCCAACAACGGAACGCTCTATCGTCTGAACCGGGACGGCAGCGAGTTTCAGCTTCAGTGGGTATTCAAATACTGGGGTGGCGGGGCGTATCCGAACAGCGGGGTGATCGAAGCCTCGGACCACCGGCTCTATGGCACCGTCATCTCTGGTGGCGAAAGCAACCAAGGCATGGTGTTTAGCCTGAATGCGGATGGTACGGATTTCCAGATCCTGCGCAGCCTGGCCGATTCGCCCGATGGGGCCAACCCCTTCGGTCCTGTGATCGAAGGCAGCGATGGCCTCTTGTATGGCACCACCGGGAACGGGGGCACGGCCGGGATGGGCACCGTCTTCCGGTTGAAACGCGACGGGACCGATTACGTCGTGCTGAAGAGCTTCGATGGTTCGACGGAGGGAGGAACACCTTTCTCCAGGGTCCTCGAGGGGAGCGATGGCATCCTGTATGGAACGACCTATGGTGGCGGCAGCCACGGGGGGGGCACCGTGTGGAGGATGAACCATGACGGCACCGGATTTGGGGTCCTGCGCCACTTGAAGCCGGACACGGACGGATCTGGCCAGTTCGGTGGGTTGACCGATGGGTGGGATGGGTGGCTCTATGGCACCGCGCCCCTGGGTGGCGCCCATGGGCAAGGCACGATTTTCCGGCTCAGCCGGGACGACGGCCAGTTCCAAGTCCTCAGACACCTGGACGGCGCATCCGATGGCGCCCATCCCTCCAGCCGGCTGCTCGGGGCCAGTGACGGCCTGCTGTACGGGACGACTGAGGCGGGCGGAACTTACGGGGGTGGGACGATCTACCGGATCGCGGCCGACGGCACCGGCTTTGCCGTGCTCAAGCACCTCAACCCACCCGTGGATGGTGAATACATGGATTCGGTGATGGAGGGGCCGGACGGTTTCCTCTACGGCAGCACCTCGGGCGCGGGGGAATACGGCGTCGGCACGCTGGTGCGGTATGGAACCCTGTTCCGTTTGCGCAAGGATGGGGAGGGTTTTGAAACCCTGCGATACCTTGGCCTCGCTGCGACCGAACCTCGGTATCCGTGGGGGAGGTTCACCCTGGGCAGGGACGGCCGCTTTTACGCCACCTCCTATCAAGGGGGCAGCGCGGATTCGGGCACGGTCTATGCCTTCAGTGTAGCTCCGGCAAACCACGCTCCCACCGTCATTCTGTTGAGCCACCAGGCGGTTCCCGAAAACCAACCCGTCGGCACGGTGGTGGGACTGTTCACCGCCGACGATCCGGATCTGGGGGACAGTCACACCTTTGCATTGGTGGCCGGCGAGGGGGACACCGACAACGGGCTGTTCAGCATCGTCGGCAACGAGCTGCGGACGGCGGCGGTGTGCGACTACGAGGCGCAGAACCGATACAGCATCCGGGTGCGCGCCACCGATGTCAGCGGGCTGTTCGTGGAGGCGGTCTGGTCCGTGGACGTCCTGGACGTCAACGAGGCGCCGATGCTGGCCGGGCCGCTGCCGGACCTGACGGCGACCCATGGCGCGGAATTCTCGGCCATGCTCGCGGCAGCAGCTTTCACTGATCCCGACATCGGCCAGACGCTGACTTACTCTGCCGATGGCCTGCCCCCGGGGATCGGGTTCGACCCTGCCAGCCGCACCTTCGGCGGTGTGCCCACCGCGACCGGCCAGTACACGGTCACCGTGACGGCGACGGACAACGGCGAACCGGCGCTGTCAGCGGACGGGACCTTCGTGCTGTCCGTGGCGCGGGCGCCGCAAGTCATCACGTTCGGGGCCCTGCCCCTGAGCGTGTATGGCGACGCGCCCCTCGAGGTTCCCGTGAGCGCCAGCTCGGGGCTGCCGGTGACCTTGACCAGTTCGGTGGCGTCGGTGGCCACGGTCAGTGGCACCACGCTGACCATCACGGGCGCGGGCACCACGCTGCTGACGGCGTACCAGGCCGGGGATGCGAACCATCTGGCGGCGGAGTCCGTCCAGGTGAGCTTCACCGCCGGCAAGGGCACGCCGGTGATAACATGGGCGACGCCGGCGGACATCAACTGTCAGACGGTTCTTGGCGCGGCACAGCTCAACGCGACCGTGAACGCCCCGGGCACGCTCACCTACGATCCGCCCGCCGGCACCTCCCTGCCGCTGGGCGAAGCCCAGTTGCTGTCGGTCACGTTCACGCCAGCCGATCTGGGCAACTGGAATCCGGCTTCGGCCGCCACCACGATCGGTGTGCGGCTCCATCCGGGGGCGCCGCCGGGCCAGTTGGACCTTTCGTTTGACGCCAGCATGGGCACGTCCGGTCATCAACTGCGGATGATCGTCGTCCAGCCCGACGGGAAGGCGGTCGTCTGCGGGTGGTTTACCTCGATCAACGGGGTCGCCCGTAACGAAATCGCCCGGCTCAACGCCGACGGGAGTCTGGACCTGCGTTTTTTCCCCGGCACTGGAGCCAGCGGGGGCGGCATTGATGCCGTTGCCCTCCAACCCGACGGCAAGGTGATGGTGGTCGGAGACTTCACAGCGATCAACGGCGTGAACCGACGGGGCATTGCACGGTTGAATCCAGACGGCAGCGTGGATGCTGCCTTTCATCCGGGGACGGGTGCCAACAGCCGGGTCATGTCCGTGGCCTTGCAGCCGGATGGCAAGGTACTTGTCGGCGGCTGGTTCACCTCGGTCAATGGCGTGGGCCGGAATCGGATCGCCCGCCTCAACAGCGACGGCAGCGTGGACACGTCCTTCAATCCGGGAGCGGGTGTCGGAGACAACTACGTGTTCCGAGTGGCGGTGCGGGCCGACGGGAAGATCCTGATCACAGGCGCGTTCACCACGGTGGACGGAATCAGCCGGAGCCGGATTGCCCGCTTGGAACCCGGTGGAGCCCTGGACTCCGGCTTCGACGTGGGTACCGGCGCCAACCAGGATGTTCATGCCTTGGCCTTGCAGCCGGATGGCAAGGTGCTGGTGGGCGGCGTCTTCACTTCAATCAACGGAGTGAGCCGGAACCGCCTGGCCCGGCTGAACGACGATGGCAGCGTGGACACCGGCTTCAGTCCCAACGTGGCGGGTCCGGTGTTCGCCATCGCAATCCAGACTGACGGCCGGCTGCTGATCGGCGGCAACATGGGGACCGTCCATGGCGTGAACCGCATGCGGGTGGCGCGGCTCCTCACCGACGGCAGCGTGGAGGCCAGTTTTGATCCACTGAATGGTCCCGACAACCAGGTTCGCACGGTAGCCTTGCAACCGGATGGCAAGCTGCTCATCGGCGGTGACTTTTCCTCGGTCAACAGCGTCCAGCGGAAGCTGATCGCCCGGCTTGAAACCGGCCCCGCGGCTCCGACCATCACCCTCCACGGGCCGGCGGCCGTGACCCACGAGCAGGGTACACCTTACGACGACCCCGGCGCGGTGGCGTTCGACACCTGCGGCAGTCCGCTGGTGGTGTTCGCCAGCGGTGCAGTCAACACTTCCGTGGCTGGAACCTATACTCGGACCTACGTGGTCACGGACGCCGTCGGCCAGCATGCCACGGCAACTCGGACCGTGCACGTGGTCGTCTCCGACCATCCGCCGGTGGCCCTGGCTGGTGACGACCAATGCGTTTTCGCCGGACACCACTGCGTGGCGACGGTGACCGTGGACGGCAGCGCCTCGTCGGATCCGGACGGCGACCCGATCCGCTTTGCTTGGGAACTGTTCGAGGACGGAGAACTGCTGGATACCGTGGCCGGGGAAGCCGCCGTCTCCTGGGCACTCGCGATCGGCACTTACCAGGCCCGGCTCACCGTCTTCACCGATGTTGCCGGCAGCGTCGTCGCGTCGAGTGACACCCTGATGATCCAGGTTCTGCCTTCAGCGCCGATCCTGGCCCCCCTGACGCCCGCGGCCGCCTACGCCAACGGGCCGGCGTTCGAGCTCACGGTGACGGGCGGGTGCTTCCTCGAAGGCGCGAGCGTGTACTGGAACGGGGCACCGCGTCCGACCACCTGGCTTGGGCCGAACGAGCTGCGGGCCGCCATCCCGGCCTCCGATCTTCAGACCGGCGTGGACATCTTCGTGGCCGCGGTCCAAGTGGTCAATGGCGATGGCCAGGTCTCCGACCCCCTCGGGTTCAGCATCGTGGTCCAGAGCGTCGGTACGGTGGACGCCACGGTGTCGCAACCGGGCGGGACCACGACCGTGAGCACGGCACCGACGACGGCGGGGGAACCCGGGGCCACCGTGACGGTGGAGAACGCCGGGGACCAACCGGTGACGGTGCTGGCCGCCAGCTATGGCGGGCGGCCCGTGGGGGAGACCGTGTTCCAAGTGGACAACGGGTCATTTGTGGACGTGCAGGTCGTGGGGGATCCCGCGACGCTCGCGAATGTCTCCGCCACGGTCTCCTTCTACTACCCGTCCACGGTCAGGGGCGGGATGGAGAACCGGGTGAAGCTGCGGTACTTCAACGGGACCAACTGGATTCCGGTGCTCAGCAGCGGTAGGTTGCCGCCCGCCAAGGACACCACGGACAACCTGGACGGGACGATCTCGGGCGGCCGGTTCACGGTGATCTTCGACCTGACCAGCACGCCGACGATCCTGGAACTGGGAGGGACGGTGTTCGGGATGTTCGAGAGCCAGCCGCAGTTGCAGGCAGTTTACGGGCCTGAAGGTCCGGTGGCTTTGGGCCAGCCGATCGAGGTGTCGGTGGCGTTTGCGGTGCTGGGCGATCCAGACGAGGTGCAGGTGCACTTCGAATGGAGCGACGGCACCGCCAACGCGGTGATCCCGACGGTGTCGGGTGGGGCGGGGATGGCGTCAGCCGCGCATCTCTATGGCGGGCCCGGGGTGTATCCGGTGATCGTCCGAGTGGTGGATGCCGAGGGCGACGAGCGCGAAGGCAACTTCGAGTACGTGGTCATCTACGATCCGAACGGCGGGTTCGTGACGGGCGGTGGCTGGATCCACTCACCGCCGGGCGCCTACGTGTTCGACGCGACACTGGCCGGCCGTGCCACCTTTGGATTCAACTCGAGGTATCAGAAGGGCAGGCAGGTGCCGACGGGTGACACCCAGTTCCAGTTTCAGGCGGCGGAATTCCGGTTCCACAGCACCGCCTACGATTGGCTGGTGGTGTCGGGGGCACGCGCTCAATACAAGGGTGTCGGCAAGGTCAACAACGGGGGGGATTACGGATTCCTGCTGACTGCGACCGACGGACAGGTCAGTGGCGGCGGTGGCATTGACCGGTTCCGGCTGAAGATCTGGGATCGGGCCAGTGGCCTCGTGGTTTACGACAACGTGTTCGGTGCGGCCGACGATCTCAACAATGCCAGTCCCCAGATCCTCGGGGCTGGAAGCATCGTGATCCACCAGGGCAAATGAAATTGGCTTCCGGTTGCGGATGGAGCCGCCGTCCGCGCATGGACTTCCCGGGATTCCATCGCGAGGATGAGGGGCGTGCAACGCATCCTGGTCATCGCGCTGGCAGGCATTGGGGACACGCTGCTGGCAACGCCGTTGATTCACGAGTTGCGCCTGCACGCCCCCGGGGCCCGGTTGGAGGCCCTGGTGATGTGGCCCGGAGCGGCGTCGCTGCTGGAGGGCAATCCGCATCTCGACGCCGTCCATCAGCACCAGTTCCTGAAGGCCTCGCGTTGGGCCTCGCTGCGGTTGGCCCTGGGGCTGCGCCGCCGGCGCTATGACCTGTCGGTGAATCCGCACCCGCAGGGGCGCCATGCCTACCGGTTCATCGCCCGCATCATCGGGGCGGAACGGCGGTTGAGCCATTCGTACGAGAATGCGGGGTGGCTGGATCGCCATCTGGTCACCGACAGCCTTCCGCAGGACTACTCGGTGTCCGCGGCGGAGAACAATGCCCGGCTCCTGGGCCTGATCGGGGTGGAGCGACGGCTTCCGCGGCCCGCCTACGAGCTGTTCTTGACGACGGCGGAGACCACCTGGGCCTCGGAATTTGCCCGTCACCACGGGTTGATGGCGCAGCGCTGGCTGGGAATTCACGCGGGCTCCGGCGGCACCAAGAACCTGGCCCTGCGCCGCTGGCCGCTGGAGCGGTATGCGGCGCTGGTGGCGCAGTTGCAGCACGAGCACCCGGAACTCCCGGTGGTGTTTTTTGGCGGGCCTGAGGACCGCGTCGCCCAGGCGGAACTGTTCGGACGATTGCGCGGCGGCCGGGTCGTGTTTGCGGACTGCCCGACGATCCGGCACGCCGCGGCCCTGGTGGGCGGGGCGCACGCATTTCTGAGTGTGGACACCGCCTTCATGCATCTGGCGGCCGCGATGGAGGTGTCGCACCAGTTCGTCATTGAGACCCCCACCCTCAACCCCTGCATTTTGCCGCTGCGGGAGGACTGGGTGCGCATCCCGAATCCGGCGGTGGCCGGACGCCATCTGGAATTCTACCGGTACGACGGGCGGCCGATCGCGGGGACTCCGGATGCCATCCGCCGGCAGATGGAGGCGGTGACCGTGGAGGCGGTGGCCGGGGCGATCCGTCCGGTGCTCGGAGGGCTGTAAGCGATCCGGGATCCGTTCAATTTTCTTCCCCCGGCAGCGGTCCGACCGGTTTGATGCCGCCGCATGATTCCGCGTTACACCCGGCCCGAGATGCGGGCGATCTGGACGGACGAGAACCGGCTCAGGATCTGGCTGCAGATTGAGATGCTGGCCAGTGAGTCCCTGGTGGCGGAGGGCGTGGTACCCCGGGAGGATTTTGTGGCCATGCAGGCGGGCGCCGAACGGTGTCACGCGGATCTGAAAGGCCTGGTGGATCGCGCCCGGGAGCTGGAGAAGACCCTGAATCATGACGTGATCGGCTTCACCACCGCGGTGGCGGAGCAAATCCAGGGGCCGGCATCGCGCTGGCTGCACTTCGGTCTGACCAGCAGCGACATCGTGGATACCGCGTTCGCGGTCCAGATGGTCCAGAGCGCCGACCTTCTGGTGCGGGATGTGGAACAGCTGCTGCCGGTGATCGCCCGGCGCGCACGGGAGCACCAGCGGACGCCCTGCATCGGGCGGAGCCACGGCATTCACGGCGAGCCCACCACTTTCGGGCTCAAGCTAGCCCTGATGCATGAGGAGTTTGTCCGTGCCCGCGAGCGGTTGCTCCGGGCCCGCGAGACGGTGGCTGTTGGCAAGCTGTCGGGGGCCGTGGGCACGCATGCCCACCTGTCGCCCGCCGTCGAGGAAGCCGTCTGCGCGCGGTTGGGGCTGCGTCCGGCACGGATTGCCACACAGGTGGTGCAACGGGATCTCCACGCGGAGTTCATGAACACCCTTGCGCTGGTCGGGGCGGGCATCGAGCACTGGGCGGTGGAATTCCGGCATCTGCAGCGGACCGAGGTCCTCGAGGCCGAGGAACCGTTCACACCGGGCCAGAAAGGCAGCAGCGCCATGCCGCACAAGCGCAACCCCATCACCTGGGAGCGCCTGACCGGACTGGCCCGGGTGCTGCGCGGCCATGCGGTGGCCTCGATGGAGAATGTGGCGCTGTGGCACGAGCGCGACATCAGCCACAGTTCGGTCGAGCGGATCATCTTCCCCGATGGATGCCTGCTGCTGGACTACATGCTCGGGCTCCTGGTTCGGCTTGTGGATGGCTTGAAGGTGTATCCGGAGAACATGCGGAGAAACCTGGGGCTCAGCCTGGGGATGTGGCACAGCCAGACGGTGCTGCTGGCGCTGATTCGCAAGGGGCTGACGCGCGAACGGGCCTACGAGCTGGTCCAGCGCAACGCGATGAAGACCTGGGAGGTCCGCCACAATGGCCGGGAGGATGCGGACTTCCTGGAGGTCCTGAAGTCGGATCCTGAGGTGGCGGCGCAATTTGCCCCCGGGGAGTTGGAGGCCTTGTGTTCCCTGGAGTTCCACTTCCGCGAGGTGGACCACCGGTTTCGCCTGCTCGGACTGTAAACTCGCCGACCGGTCAGGGTGGGGAGGCCGCGCCCGAATCCAACGAGGCCCCGAGGGGGCCCAGCAGGAGCCCCGGGGCGACGCCGAGAAGGACGGTGAGGAGCGCGAGGACGATCAGGGTGATCGCGCTGGCAGTGGGGACGCGCAACGAGGTCGGCGGGGTCGCGCCGGGCAGGACCCACGCATGTTTCAGGACCTGAAGGTAGTAGTAGAGGGCGATGGCGCTCGTGGCGACCGCCACGCCCACAATCCAGATCCGGTCCATGGCGGATCCCCGGGACACGGCGGCGACAAACACGAAGAACTTCCCGAAAAATCCGGACAGTGGCGGGATGCCGGCAAGGGACAACAGAAACACGCCAAGGCAGGCGGCCAGCAACGGGGAGCGGCGCATGAGTCCGGAAACCCCGCCGAGCGTCGGGGCCTCGCCGGCCGACTCCAGGACTCCGATGACGCCGAAGGCACCGAGAACAGCGATCGCATAGGTGACGGCGAAATAGAGAACGGCGCCACGGGACTCCGGGGCGGGATCCAGCAGGCCCAGCACTCCGTATCCGGCCTGGGCCACGGCGGAGTAGGCCAGCAGGCGGCGGAGATCCGACTGCCGGAGCGCCGTCAGGTTGCCAACCAGCATTGAGGCGACCGCAAGCGCGGCGATCACGGGAAGCCATCCCGGCCGCCAGGGCCAGCCGCCGGCATGGCCGGCGGTTGCCTCGCCGAAGCCGGAATGGACCACGCGAAGCAACAGCAGAAATCCGACCACCTTGGAGCCTGTGGCGATGAATGCGGCCGCCGGTGTCGGCGCTCCCTGATACACGTCGGGGGTCCAGAAGTGGAACGGCGCGACGGCCACCTTGAATCCCAAGCCGGAAAGTGTGAGGACGATCGCCGCCCAGGCCAGCGGCCCGGCCGGACCCGTGGCGAGCCGCGCGCCGATCACCGGGATCTGAAGCGAACCGGTCAGGCCATACAGGAGGCTGAGGCCGAACAGGGTCAGCGCCGCCGCCACGCCGCCGAGGAGGAAGTATTTCAGCGCGGCCTCGGTCGCCTCGGGGAGGCGCTCGTTCAGCGCGGTCAACACGTAGAGCGACAACGCCACGAGCTCCAGCGCGACGAAGAGCATGAGCAGGTTTTCCGTGCCGGCGAGGAGCAGCAGACCGACCGCGGCCAGAAGCAGCAACGCAAAGAATTCACCAATGTGGGTGGTGAACCGGGCCGGCACCGCGAGCAGGACCGTCGCCAGGGTCATCAGCAGAACGAGCTGCTTCAGGAACTGGGTGGGGCCCTCCAGGACAAAGGTGCCGGCGGGGGCATCCCCCGAGGCGAGGTGCAGCCTGAGCAGGGCGATGGCCAGAACCAGGCCGGCGGCGCTTCCCCATGCCGCCCGGCGCATACGTTCCCCGGGCGGGTGATGTGGGGCGCCGCGCACATCGAGGATCAGCACCGTCAGCGCCGTGAGCACGAGGGCGACCTCGGGCAGCAGTTGCACCAGCAGATCCAGATGGAGAAGTCCGTCCATGGGAACTCAGGTGCCGAGGGCCCGCCGCAGCCCCTCAAACAACGGGCCCGAGAGCACGGGCTGGATCCAGTCGAGAATTCCCCGGGGAAAAAGGCCCAGCCCAAGCGTTCCCGCGACCAGCAGGCATGCCCCCAGCTTTTCGGGCAGGGTCACCGTGGGAAGCGGCGGGGGTGCGGACGCCGCCGCTGCTGCGTCGCCAGCGAAGAACGCAAGGTGAATGGTCCTCAGGGTGTAGGCGACGCCCAGGACGATTCCCAGACCGGCAACAGCGACCAGGCGGCCGGACACCGGCCACGTGCCAAGCAGGACGTGGACTTCGGCAACGAACCCGCTGAACCCGGGCAACCCCATCGAGGCCAGACCGGCGATCACAAAGACGATGGCGACCCCGGGCAATGTGCGGCCCAGTCCGAAGCGGGCGAGTTCATCGAGGTCACGGGTGTGGGTGCGGTCGTAAACCATCCGGCCGACGACGCCGAACAGGAGCCCGGCGATCACCCCGTGGGAGACCATCTGGAGCACCGCGCCGGCGAGGCCGTCGGGCGTGGCTGCGGCAATCCCAAGCAGCACGAAACCCATGTGGCTGACGCTGGAGTAGCCGATGACGAACTTGAAGTCGCGCTGTCGCAGGGCGACGAGGGCACCCCACACGATGCCGATCACCGCCAGCGTGCCGAAAATCATCCGCCAGTCGCGTGCTCCCTCGGGCAACAGGGGCAGGGCAATTCGGAGGCATCCGTAGGCCCCGAGCTTCATGATCACCCCGGCGAGCAGCATCGAGGCCGCGGTGGGCGCGGCGACATGGCCGGTGGGGGCCCACGTGTGGAACGGCCAGAGTCCCGCCAGAACGGCAAACCCGGTAAACAACACCGGGAATGCCCAACCCTGAATCGTCCCGGAGACCGGGTGGCGGGCCAGGACCGAAAGATCAAAGGACCCCTGGCCGCTGGCGGCGAACACCGTGATCAGGCCGACGAGGACGGCGGCAGATCCCAGGAACGAATACAGGGCCAGCTTCATGGCGGCGTACTCGCGCCGGGTGGAGCCCCACGAAACGATCAGGAGGTACTTGGGGATGATGGCCAGCTCGTAGAAGACGAAAAACAGGAGAAGATCCCAGCTCAGAAACACGCCATGAACCGCCCCAACCAGGACGAGGTAGAGGGCGAAGAACTCGCGGGGACGATCCTCCACGTTCCAGGAAAACAGCACGCCGGCCACGGCGGCCACCGCGGTCAGCAGCACCAGCGTGGCGCTGATGCCGTCCGCGGCGAGGTGGAACTGCGCCCCCCAGCCCGGGATCCAGTCGCACCGCATCAGGGTCACCGGATGCGCGCCTGGCGGGTTCTGAAGCACCGAGGCGACCACGGCAGCCAGTCCCGCCAGCCCGACGCCCAACGCCACGGCCCTCGGGGCCCGCGGGTTGCCGCGGGGAATCAGCGGGAGCACCGCAGCGCCGAGCAAGCTGAGAAATAGGGGCCAGGCGAGCATGGGTCAGGTGCCGGGAAGCAATTGGGCGATGTGGCGGACGACGCTGGCGTTGACCCACCGGAGGAGCAGGTGCGGCAGGACGCCGGGCAGCACCAGAAGGAGCACCGCCGGCGCCAGCACCAGCACCTCGCGACGGGTCAGGTCGGGAAATGCCACCCAGGCGGGATTCAAGGGACCGTTGAAGACGCGCTGGTACAGCGTCAGCAGAAACATCGCTGTGAGGAACAGTCCGGGCACCGCCAGGACGGCCGCACCCGGGACGAGGGCGAAGGCTCCTTTGAACACGAGGAATTCGCCGACAAAACCGGACAGGCCCGGCAGGCCAAGCGAGGCAAACAGGGCGACACCGGCGATGCCGGACAGGACCGGGGCGCGGACGCGCAGCCCCCCGAAGTCGTCGAGGCCGCGGCGTCCGCCGGATCGCCGCTCGATCAGGGCCACGACGCCGAACAGGAGGGCGGCGTTGATGCCGTGGTTGAAGAGTTGCAGCAGGGCCCCGGACATCGCGGCGCTGCGTTCCCGGTCCCAGGCCGGGGTGGCGGGCGCCGGATCCAGAACTGCAAACAGGCCCAGCAGGCAGTACCCGAGGTGGTTGACCGAGGAGTACGCCAGCAGCCGTTTGAGGTCCTGTTGCGCCAGGGCCATGAGTGCCGGCAGCACGATGGACGCCACGGTCAATGCGAGCAGCGGGCCCAGCAGGGCACGCAGCTCCCCGGGGAAGACCGGCGCCAGCACGCGAAGGAATCCGTACACGCCCATCTTGGACAGGGCGCCGGTCAGCAGCATCGTGACGCCGGTGGGCGCCTCGGCATACGTGTCGGGAAGCCAGGTGTGGAACGGCACAAGCGGGACCTTCACCGCGAGTCCTGCGAATGCGGCGAGGAACAGCACGGTTCCCAAATGAGTGGCGTCGAGTCCGGTCCAGGACAGCCCCGCAGCCGCCGCGGGAATGAGCCTTCCGGAGCGGCCGAGTTCGGCGAGTTGCGGCAGGTCCAGCGTACGGGCTCCCGGGAGCAGCGCGAGGAACGCCACCAGCAGCGCGACGCTTCCGGCAAGCGTAAAGAGGAAGAACTGGTCGGAGGCCGGTCGGGCGCCCGGGCCGCCCCAGAGCCGGACGAGAAACCACGCCGGAATGAGCCCAAGTTCCCAGTACAGGAACCAGTGGATGAAATTCAGCGCGGTGAAGTTTCCCAGCAGGCCGCCTTCGAGCAGGAGGATCAGGATGCCGTAGAGCCGGGGTCGGTCCGCCGGCACACCGGTGACCGCGAGGGTGAAGGGCACCAGCAGCACGGTCATCAGGACCGGAAGGAGGTTGATGCCGTCGAGCGCGACGAAGTAGCTGACGCCGAGGGTTGGCATCCAGTCGAGACGTTCAATGAACTGGAGCGTTCCCGAGGCCGTATCGAACCTCGCGAGCAGCGCAACCACCTGGACGGTGGCCAGCAGGCTGGCGGCGAGGCTGACCCGCAGCACCACCGCGGCGTTCGCCGTCCGCAGCAGCGACAGGATGACCGCCCCGAGCAGTGGGGTTGCCGTGAGCAGGCTGAGGGCGGGCAGGGAGTTCATACCGGACGAGGCCCCCGTAGCATCCAAAGACCGAGCAGGAGCAGCACGATTGCCATGATCACCACCCGGAGCCAGCGCTGGACCCGGCCGTCGTGCCATCGCGACAACACGGTCCCGGACTCACGCACCGCGTGGCAGCCGTCGTCGAAGCTCGCGTTGATCACTCCCTGATCCACGGTGCGCGTCAGCCAGGCACCCGCTGCAGCACCAAAGGCGGCCAGGTCGCGTATGGAATCTGCAAGGCCACGGTCCAGGGTCGCGGCCAGCCAGCCCGCCGCGCGGGTCCATCGCACGACCGTGGCCTCGTAAAATTCATCCACCGAAAATCGCTGCTCCAGGACGCGGAAGGCGCGGGGATAGCGGACCGACAATGGGTCGTGGTCGGCGCGGCTTCCCGGAATCCCGCGATAGCAATACCCGCCCAGGCCGATGCCGGTGGCGCTCAGCAGGGCGGAGAGCAGCAGCAATCCCCAGGGGCTGCCGGATCCGGTCTCCGAACTCTGGAGGTGGGCACCGCCCAGATAGTGCTCCAGCCATGGATGAAACGGGGTGACCACGAGGCTCAGGGCGACGGTGGCGCCCGCAAGCACCACGAGGGGCAGGATCATCACCCGGGGACTTTCATGGGCCGCCGCCGCCGCGGCAGACCTCGGAGCTCCGAAGAAGACGTACGCCATCTGACGGGTCATGTAGAAGGCGGTGACGACCGCAGCGAACAGGCCGATGACGAATGGCAGCCGGGAGACCGGCCAGCCGGCAAGCGCATGCAGGATGGCGTCCTTGCTCCAGTACCCTGAAAACAGGATGGGCACTCCGGATAGCGCCATCATGCCGACGGCGTAGGTGGCGAAGGTCCACGGTTGCAGGCGGCGCAGCCCGCCCAGGCGACGGATGTCCTGCTCGTGGTGGCATCCGTGGATCACCGATCCGGCCCCGAGGAAGAGCAGGGCCTTGAAGAAGGCGTGGGTGAGGAGGTGGAGCATGCCCACGGCCGGTCCTCCCGCGCCGAGGCCCATCATCATGAAGCCCAGTTGTGAGACGGTTGAGTAGGCGAGGATGCGCTTGATGTCCGTCTGCGCCACCGCGGTGAGCGCCCCGAACAGCGCTGTCACCACCCCCACCCAGGTCACGACCACGAGGGTCGTTCCCGGAGACCCGGCGGTGGCATCCAGTGCCGCCAGCGGATACACGCGGGCCATCAGGAAGACGCCGGCGGCGACCATGGTGGCGGCATGGATGAGGGCGCTGACGGGCGTGGGTCCCTCCATCGCGTCGGGCAGCCAAACGTGCAGGGGTACCTGACCCGATTTGCCAATGGCCCCGCAGAACAGGAGCAGGGCGATGGCGGTGCCCAACGCCATGCCGCTGGCGGTGATGCGCCCGGCAAGTCCGGACAGCGCCGCCGGCTCGAGACAGCCCCCCCCGTCATCGTACATCAGCAGCGTGCCGGTTTCGGCGTAGAGCCAGAGGAGTCCGATCAGGAACCCAAGGTCGCCGATTCGGGTGGTGAGAAACGCCTTGCGGGCTGCGGCGGCCGCGGCGGGGCGGGTGAACCAGAAGCCAATCAACAAATACGACGCCAGCCCCACGAGTTCCCAGCAGATGAACAGCAGCATGAGGCTGTTGGACAACACCAGTCCCAGCATCGCGGCGGCGAACAGGGACAGGAACCCGAAGAAACGGACCCCCCGGGGGTCGTCGGCCATATAGCCGGTGCTGAACAGGACGATCAGGGTGCCCACGAGGGTGATCATCAGGAGCATCGAGGCGCCCAGGGGATCGAGCAGCCAGCCGATGGACACCGTCAGGCTGCCGGCCTCAAACCAGGGGAGGTTCCGGACCGCGCGGAAACCGCCCGGGGAGTCTCCGCCCAAGGTGGCGGCAAAGGCGATTGCCGCGAGCCCGGTGGCGGCGGCCATGGAGGCGACAGCCAATCCGCCCGCGATCCGCCGGGCGCCGCAAGGCAGGCAGGCGCCGATGGCGGCCGCCACGAGGGGCAGCATGGCGATGAGCCAGAGGTGACGGACGACAAACTCCATGGGCCGGGCGTCTAGCCGTTCAAGCGGTGGAGGTCCTCAACCTCCGTCGTGCGGTAGCGCCGATGGATGGCGATGATCAGCGCCAGACCCACGGCCGCCTCGGCGGCGGCCACTGCGATGGCGAACAACGCGAACAGGGGGCCCTGAAGCGACTCCGGATTCGGGCCGTATCTCCAGAACGTGATGAAGTTGAGGTTCGCCGCATTGAGCATGAGCTCAATGCCGATCAGGACCATGATGGCGTTGCGCCGCGCCAGCGCGCCGGCAAGACCGATGGCGAACAGGGCGGAGGCCAGCAGCAGGTGCAGGACAAGCGGGGACATGTGGCGGCTCAGGGTTTGCGGTGGGCGGTGGCGCTTGGGGGCGGGGGAGGCATCGCGATGACGGCCGCGCCGATCAGGGCGGCGGTGAGCAGAAGCCCGACCGCCTGAACCGGCAGGATGTAGTCCCGGAACAGCCGGTCCCCAAGCGCCCGCACGGCGAGGTCCGGCGGCGGGATGTGTGGCGCCTGAGGCAGGGCTGCAGGATCGGACACCAGCGCCCCGGCGATCAGGGCAAACAGGGCAAGGGCGATGAGGCCCGCGGACACCGGGTCATTGGCGATCCGTTCCCGGGGCCGTTCCACGCGACGCGTGAGGAGGATGGCAAACACCACCAGGACGGCGACGGCCCCGACGTAGACCAAGATCTGGATGAACCCGAGGAACTCCGCGCCGAGCCGGAGAAACACCAGCGCCAGTCCGACGAGACTCACCGCCAGCCAGAGGCCGGCATGGACCCGGTTGCGGCACGTCACGGCGGCCAGGGCCGCGCCAAGGACCAGTCCGGTGAGCAGGGCAAAGGAGAGGGTCATATGAAGTCTAGGCAAGGTGACGATAGTGCCGCACGGGGTGGCGGGTGGCGAAGGCCCGCGCATAGAGGCTCCAAGGTCCGGCGAGCAGGGCGATGCCCAGCGCCCACCGCAGCACGGCCGGCCACGGTGTGGTGAAGTGCCACACTCCGGCGACGACGAGGTTGATGAGGCTCATGGGCAGAAGGAACTGCCAGGCGAACTGCATGAGCTGGTCCATGCGCAGCCGGGGCAGGGTTCCCCGCAACCAGATGAACACCAGCATCAGACCGCCCAGCTTCCCGAAGAACCACATCCAGGATGGCACCCAGTCGAGGAATGGAAACAGCGGCAGCCAGCCGCCGAGGAACAGGGTGATGCCGAGGCCTGTGATCGCGAACAGCCCAAGGTATTCCCCAAGGAAAAACAGGGCGAACTTGAAGCCGGAGTACTCGGTGAAATAGCCCGCGACGATTTCGGATTCGGCCTCGGGCAGATCGAACGGTGAGCGGTTGGCCTCGGCAATGGCGGCGATGAAGAACAACAGCGCTCCCGCTGCGCCCCAGGGCGTGAACACATTCCAGCCGGTGAGGAAGCCGCCAACCACGCGGTCCTGCTGCTCAATGATTGAGACCAACGACAGGGAGCCGGTGAGCATGACCACCGTGACCGTGGACAACACCAACGGGAGTTCATAGCTGAGGAGTTGGGCCAGGGCCCGCATGGCGCCCAGCAAGGAGTATTTGTTGTGGCTGGACCACCCGGCCATGAAGACCCCGAGTTCGACCGCGGTGCCGACCATGAGGAAGAACAGGAGTCCCGTCTCCGGCAGGTCGAGCGCCACCATGTTGCGGCCGACCGGGAGTACGGCAAAGGCCAGCACCGGCGGGACGACCACCACCAGCGGCGCCAGAAAGTGCAGGAGGCGGTCTGCAGCGCGGGGCACGATGTCCTCCTTGGTCAGCGACTTGATGCCATCCGCCGCGAACTGCAGGAACCCCGCGGGACCGACGCGGTTGGGCCCGGGGCGGTTTTGCATGCGGGCCAGCGTTTTGCGCTCCACCACGGTGGTGAGGGCGAAGAGCAGGGGGAAGACCGCGAGGATGGCCCCGACCGACACCACCGCGGAGATCCAAGGCTGCAGTTCGCCGGGGAACAGCCCGACCAGCGCGTGTTTGCTCGTGACGAAGATCTGGTCCAGCGCGTTCATGCCTTCGGCGGCTCCGGCGGTGCAGGCGCGGGGGTGCGGGCAGCCGCGGCCCGCACCTTGGCGGTCTCCTGCTCCCGTTGGGCGTCAATGGCCGCGGCGTCGGTGGGATGCAGCCGCTGGAAGTGGGCGTTGGGACGCCAGAGTTGATCCTTGTGGCGGAGCAGGCCCTGGAAGCGGTCGGCGGTCGCCAGTTCGAACTCCTGGTCCATCTTGATCGCATCAAATGGACAGACCTCGACGCAGATCTGGCAGCTCATGCACACCGACAGGTCAATGTCGAAAACCTCGGGATACAGTTGCGGTTTGCCGACATGATCCGGCTTTTTGGTCCGGCTCTTGACGATGAAGATGCACTGGGGCGGGCACTCCTTCTCGCAGATCTGGCAGGCGACGCAGCGCAACCCGGCTGCCGGATCGTCCCCATCATGCACCAGGAATGGAAACTGGCGCGCATTCTCCTTCGGGGGCAGGCGCTGTTCCGGGTACTCGACGGTGACGAGGCGCTCCGGGTCCGTGAAGCTCCCGACAAAGTTCCTGGCCGTGACCGCCAGCCCCCGGATGATGCCGCCTCCGACCATACGCATTTCGCTAACGATCCACCTCGCCCAGCACGATGTCCACACTGCCGAGGATGACCACCGTGTCGGCCACCGAGTGGCCGCGACAGAGGTCCTCCAGCACCGTGAGGTTGATGAAGCTGGGCGGGCGTATCCGGTACCGGTACGGGTTCGCGCTGCCGTCGCTGATCAGGTAGAACCCCAGTTCCCCCTTGGGGGACTCGATGCGGCCGTAGGCTTCGCCGGGCTTCGGACGAAACCCCCGCAGCCGCGCCTTGGGGTCCATCACGGGTCCCTCCGGTATGTCCCGGAGGGCGGGTCCCAGGATCTTGAGCGATTCCCGCATCTCCAGCACCCGGATCATGTAGCGGTCAAAGACGTCCCCATGATCCCCGAGGGGCACCCGGAACTCGAAGCGGTCGTAGATGCCGTAGCGATCCTTCTTGCGGACGTCGCAGGGAACGCCGCTGGCGCGGGCCATCGGGCCGGAGATCCCCGCGGCAATGGCCAGTTCCGGGGTCAGCACACCGATGCCCTGGGTGCGGCCGAGGAGGATCTCGTTCGACGACAACAGCGCCTCGAATTCGTCGAGGAACCGGTCAAATCCGGCAACGGCCTGGCGCACCTGGTCCATCCAGCCGGCCGGGGCGTCGCAACGGCATCCGCCAAACCGCATGTAATTGCACATCATCCGCGCCCCGGTGAGCGATTCGAACAAGTCGAGGATCCGCTCACGCTCACGGAACGCATACATCAGCGGGGTGCCGAGCGCCCCCATGTCCTGCAGCAGGAAGCCGCAGACTGTCGCGTGATTCTGGAGGCGGGTGAGCTCTGCCGTGATCACGCGCAGGTACTCGGCCCGCTCCGGCACCTGCAGTCCGGCGAGTCGCTCCACGGTGAGCGCATAGGCCCAGTTGTTCGTCAGCGAGCAGAAGTAGTCCAGACGGTCCGTGTACGGCATCGAGGCCAGGTAACTGGTTCCCTCGGCGATTTTCTCGTGGTTCCGGTGCAGGTAGCCGAACACAGGCTTCAGGGTGACCACCGACTCGCCGTCGAGCGTGACGTTCATCCGGAAGACCCCGTGGGTGGACGGATGTTGCGGCCCCAGCGAGACCTCGAGCAGGTCGGCGGGATCCTGGCCTTCCAGGTCCCCTGAACGGGAGCGCAGCTCGAAGCCGCCGGACGCCGCCGGCGCGTTCATGACGTCCCCTCCGGAATTGGCTGATGGCGCCGGGCCCGGGCTGCGATATCGCCGTGGGGCGTGGGTTCGTATTCGTAGTCGTCGGGCGCCTCGTAGTCCTTGCGCATCGGATGGTCGAGGAAACCGTCCCACATCAGGATGCGGCGCAGGTCCGGATGCCCCTCGAACCGGATCCCGAACAGGTCGAAGATCTCCCGTTCCTGAAATTCACAGCTCCGCCAGACGGGGGTGAGCGAGGACAACACCGCGCCCGCGGCACGATCCGAAGTCCGCTGGCGGATTACGAGGGGTCCCCTTGGGTGGACCGTCGAGTACAGGTGATACACGGCCTCGAGATATCCGGGGCGGTGGACCGTCTCCGTGACCTCCTTCTCGACGCCATCCACGACCCGAAGGCGCTTCACGGTGTCTTTTCGATCGGGCCAGTCCACACCGGTGGCGTTGGAGCAGTAGTCAAAACGGAGGTCCGCTGAATCGCGAAGGAACGTCGCCGCCGCCACGGCATGCAGCGGGTCCACAGCCAGGGAGGACTGGTCGGGAACCGCGGGGTTGGCTACCAGCGCGATCGGGGCTCCGACCGCCTGCGCCAGCCGGGTTCTGAGTTCCTCCAGCCACTCCACGCGCGCAGTTTATGGAGCGGGTGTCGTCGCGCAAAGGCTTAAGGTCCGCGAATTCCTGCAGGGGGTCGCCGGATCAGCGCGGTGCCTCCCAGACTTCGAGAGGTTGGTACTCGGCGCTGTGAATGAGGCGGCGATCGTCATCGGCAAAGCGGATCCAGTTGCGCGCCCATTCCATCGGAAGCTGCAGCCGTTGCCGGCGCGGCGCGGCCCCGGGAGGTCCGGCACTCCAAAGCTTCAGGCTCTGGTCTCCAGAGGTCGCGAGCACGGTGCCGTCGGCCGAGACTGCCAGCGCCGTGACTGCTCCCCGGTGGGCCCGGAAACCTTCTTCGGAAAGTTCAGCCCAGTGGATCGTCTCGAACACGCGAACCCATCCGTCCTCGTTCCCCACGAACAGCCTTGAGCCGTCGGGGTGGAAGGCGACCGCGGTGTCCTGGTCCCGACGGCCCTTGAGCGTCCGTTCCACGGGGTCGAGGCCGCTGACGGGGCGGATTTGCACGTGCGGATCCGCCGACGTGACGGCGAATCGCTTTCCGGAAGGTTCGATGGCGAGGTCCGCAACACTGCTGTTGCCATCCACGACCCGAATCGGACACGACTCTCGGATGGATCGGGACTCAAGGTCCAGGCGGACCAGCTCACCATATTTCAGCACGAGGACGTGACGACCATCCGGGGTGGTGCCGCCCAGCCGGCCCCGCAGGTTGAGTCCCGGATCCTCGATCTGCCACAGCGTCTCCGGCAGCCGCCCCCGGCAATCCCAAAGGCGGTATCGGGCCTCCTCGGGTGCGTAGGTGAGCGCGCGGCCGTCGGAGAGCACCGCCACGGGCTGCTCGTCGTCGCCGAGGTCCACCAGCCGGGACTCCGCAGTGTCCCACCACCATCCATGCTGATCCGGGCGGCGGAAGAGGATCCAGCGCCCGTTCGACGACGCCGCCGCCTTGAAGGCAAAGGTGGCGGTCTCCACACCGGACACCGCCTGACGGCTGACCGCGGCGCGCACCGGCCACATCCGAAGCGTGCCGTCGTCGCTGACCGTGACGAGCATTCGTCCGTCCGGCGTGAATGCGACATCCCGAATCCGCGCCTCATGGCCAAGCAAAAACCCGGCGCGTCCGTCCTGCGCACTGCGAACCAGCAGGCCTGACGGGAGACTCAGCAGGCTGGCGGGCGCCGCGGCCACGGACACGTCCGGATCGGGATTGAGATTTGGATCCGGAACGTTCGGATGCGCCGGTTCCAAGAAGTCGAAGGTCCTCAGGACACCATCGTCGGACGCCACCGCCAGGAGGGGATCCGTTGGAGAAAACGCCACCGCATTCACCGAAAAACGGAGATGCTGGAAGAAGACCCTCTGTCCGGTCGGAATTTCGTGTACCGTGATCTCCCGGAGCCCGATCGCTTCGGTGCCCCAGATTACGGCGATGTAGCGTTCATCGGAAGAAAACTGCACCTGACCGGCATCCAGAAACCGGTGAGGGCGTCCCTTCAGCCTCAGTTTGGGTTCCCCCTGCGGGAAATCTTCTGCGGGCCACACGTGGACTGCGGAGGCCCAGGGATCCTCCGCCGGATGGGTCGTGGCGATCCATCGCCGCCGGGGCGAGGCGCCCACGGGGCCGGCGCTCAATGGGGGGCCCGGTCCGGCCAGGAGGGTGGCGAGATCAAGGATCGCCGTGCCCGGGTCCGCGGGCGCGCCATGGGGCCGGCTGCTGCCCAGGAGCAGGCGGTGGTCATCCAACCACGCGGCAGTGGGCGACCGGCCGGCCCACGAAACGCGCAGCTCTCCGGACCGCACGTCGGTGACGAGCACGGTGTCGCCGGCGGTTCCGTGGATCTGCCGGCCATCCGGGGAGATGCGGATCCTTCGGTGCCGGGCCGGATACGGGGCTTCCAGGTCGTCGCCGTCGAGGGTGGCGAGTGATTTTGGAAGGATCGTGCCGCGAACGGGATCAAAGAGATGAAGGCGCGACCGGTCGGTGAACACGACGAAACGTTCCTTCTGAGGCCACCAGGACAGGCTTTGCGGGACGGCGTTGGTGAAGTGGATCGCTGCCAAGTCATCGCCCCGGGTCAGCCAGTTTAGGAGCCGCCATTCGAAGCCCCTCTGGTCCGGCGGGATGCTTGCGAGCAGGTGCCGGGCGTGTCCGATATCGAGGTTGCTTCGGGCCGCCAGGGCGTTGGCGACCGTCCCAAAATAGGCGTTATCCTCCGCGAGGCGCCGCGCGATTTCTGCGCGGCGCCATTCCCGGGAGATGCCGGCAAATCCCGAGATCAGGCACAGCATCACGGTGGCGATCAGCGCGGTGACGCGCGGCTGCCGGCGCATCCAGCCTGCGGCGTGCTCCCAGGGAGTGGCCGCGCGGGCGAGCACCGGCTCCTGCCGCAGCCACCGCTCGAGGTCCCCGGCCAGCGCCTCCGCGCTGGCGTAGCGTTGTTCCGGACGCTTTCGCAGGCACTTCAGGCAGATGGCGGCAAGGTTACGGTCCAGCCCGGGACTGTGGCGCTCCGGGGACACGGGATCCTCGTGCTGGACCCGTTCGAGCGTTGCGGCGATGGAGTTCCCGGTGAACGGGCGTTTTCCGGTGAGCAATTCATAGAGAATGGCGCCAAGTGCCCAGACGTCGGTGGCAACCGTGAGGTCCTCGTGGCGTCCGGCGGCCTGTTCCGGGGCCATGTAGTCGGGTGTTCCAAGGCTTGCACCCGCCCGGGTGAGCGTTGCGGTGCCAACACTGGTCGTGATCTTGGCAAGGCCGAAGTCGCAGAGATGGGGCTCGCCGTGCGCATCGAGCAGGATGTTCGAAGGCTTCAGATCCCGGTGCAGAATGCCGTGCTGATGGGCGAAATGAACCGCCCGCGCCACGGTCGCGATCAGGCGTGCGGCCACCTCTCCGCGGCGGCTCGAAGCGTCCCCGGTCGGTTCACCAGCGATCCGCTCGGCAAGTGAACCGCCCGGAAGCAGTTCCATGGTGAAATAGGGGTGCCCGTCCACCTCGCCCGTTTCGAAGACCGGGACGATGTTCGGATGCGTCAACCGGGCCACCGCGGACACTTCGGTGTGGAAACGCAGGGTCTCCTCCGCGGTCGCCAACGGCCCGAACCGGATCATTTTCAGGGCGACTTCCCGCTCAGGTTTCCGCTGGCGGGCTGCGAACACCAGGCCCATCGCGCCCGCGCCCAAGGGGCGGGTCAGGATGAATCTTCCGAAGTTTCGGGGCAGTGGGTCCCGGGGGAGCTGGCTGAGTCCGAGGCGGACCTCGGAAAAGCCCGTCGTCGCTGCGGACAGCGACGACATGAACCTGCCGGCCTTGCCGGAAGGCTCCACGCCAAGTTCGAGGAGGCACGCGGCGCAGTGCTGCCCGACGTCAGGTGCCGCACCGCACGTGGGGCACGCAGCGTTCCGATGGGCCGCGTCTCCGGAGGCCTGTGCGGGATCTTCAACGGGCATTGGCCAGCGGGGCTCCGGCGACCTGGCCGGCGTCCGGATCGCGAAACAAGCTCACCAGGTGGCGCAGTTCGCCGTCCACATCCTCGTCCCGTTCGACGGTGCGCCGCACCTCGCGCCGGAGCAGGCGGCCGAAATCGCACCGGAAATCAAACGCCGCCTTCTTGACGGCACCCTCGGTCATTCCCATCTGGACGGCGATCTCGGCGTAGGACTGCGGCGGGCTTCCGCCCGAAACCAGCGATTCCTTCAGGGCGGCAAACAACTCCGGACGGGCCGCCCACGACTCCGACAGCCTCCGGAGGGTCGTGGACAATAATTCGCGGGCCCAGTGACGGTCGAAGGACACCTCGGGTGACTCAGCATCGCCATGGGACCCCCATTCCGCGTGGGTCTCATCCTCCAGGATCAACAGCGGGATCCCAGCGCCCCGCTTGAGCGCAGTGGTCCGCACCCATTGATCCCGAAGCCAGCGCACGAAGCAGGCGAGCAGGAACGTCCGGAATCGTCCGGCGCCCGGGGCAACGTTGTGTAAAAAATCGCGGTTCAACAGATGGGCAAAGAATCCCTGTACCGAGTCCGCCGCATCCTCGTGGGACTGGCCGCGCTGCCGGGCAAACCGATAAAGTGGGCGCCAGTACGACCGGGCCAGACGGTCCAGGGCGGCGAGAACTTCTGCAGGGGATCCATCAGAGGCGGCCAGCACCACCGACCAGGCCGTGGGGGGAAAGGCACCGGCGCCGGTCGGCGATGGCGCCGCATGTTCCGCGCGCGATGCCCTTGGGGGATGCAGCACCTGATCAGGGACCTCCCGAACCGGAACGGAGAACTCGTTCATACCCGGTCAGCCCCTGACCCTTTGGACGTCCGAATTCTTTGAGGACCCGATTTGTGCCCCACCAAGGGAGATTCCCGGTAACCAATGCCGGGACATTCCTTTTGCACAGGGCAGTAAGGATGTGGAATTGCGGACACAGGCAAATTGGTTCTCGATGGTGAATCAACTCACGGCCTCGGCCCATGGACAAGCACCAATCGGAGGGGTCCGCCAGTCGCTGGATCCCTGTCGCGTCAGGCGTCGCGACTTCACGAGGCTTGAGGAGCGTCGTCATGCCGGCATGAACCTGCTCATCGAGGGGTGGCGGCCCGCCGAGGTGGCGCGTCGGTTGGGCGTCTCGGATGTCTCAGTGCTGCGATGGAAGCGGGCCCTGGCCTCGAAGGGAGCGGAGGCATGGCGGCGTGGGCGCCTCGGGAAGCCACCCAAATTGAAGGAGCGGCACCTGCTGGTTCTCCGAAATCTCCTGGAAACCAGTTGCACGCAACATGGTTACAGCGACGACCGATGGACGTATCGGCGGCTGGCCACCGTCCTTCGGGATCTCACCGGCCTTAGCGTTCACCCGGACCACCTCTCCCGCGTGATTCGAGGACTGAATCGCGGTGGATGGCACCCGCGGGTAACGATCCACGGCGCCGGTCAGGTGGCAATGGAGGCACCTGCCACGTGAATGAGGGTTGGAGTCGGGCCGGTCGTCCGCCGCCAAGTTCTCGTCGTTGACCCGGGATCCGAACGCGCCCCCACGCGATCGTCAGTCGGGATTTCGCCCCGCCAACCGCTTGCCTCTCCGACGAATCGGCGTATTCGTAGTGTCAAACTAGTACGAACACGTATGAATTGGGTGGAGCATTGCGATGTGGTGGTGATGGGTGGCGGGCCTGCGGGGGCGGCGGCGGGCTGTGTGCTCGCGGACCATGGGCACCGGGTGGTCGTGCTCGAGCGTGAGCGGTTTCCTCGATATCACATCGGAGAATCCATGATTCCCTTCACCTACCCGGCCCTCGAACGGATCGGAATGATCCCGAAGCTGCGCCAGTCCGGGTTCGTGAAGAAGTATTCGGTCCAGTTTGTGGCACCGTCGGGAAAGGCCAGCCAGCCGTTCTATTTCTTCAACCGGTATGATCGCGACACCGTGGCCCAGTCGTGGCAGGTGGTCCGCAGCGAGTTTGATCAGATGCTCCTCGATCAGGCGCGGTCCAAGGGGGCGGACGTCCGGGAACAGCATGAGGTGGTGGGATTCCTCAAGGAGGATGGGAGGCATGTCGGGGTCGAGGTCCGGACGGCTGCCGGAGACACCGTGGAGTTCCGGGCTCCCCTGACCATTGACGCCACCGGACGGGAAGCGATGGCCGCGACCACCTACGCGTGGCGTCGGGGGGATCCCAAGCTGCGGAAGGTGGCCGTGTGGACGTATTTCGAGGGCTCGCGGCGCGACGATGGCATTGATGAAGGGCAGACCACGGTGGCCTTCATTCCAGACAAGGGCTGGTTCTGGCACATCCCGCAGCACGGCGACCGGGTCAGCGTCGGCGTGGTGGCCGAGGGGGCGTACCTGACGCGCGGCGGGATCAAGGACCCGCGCTTGATTTTCGAGCGGGAGGTTCCTGAAAACCAGTGGATTGCCGCGCGCCTGGCGACCGGCCGCTGTCTGGGGGAATTCTGGCTGACCGCCGAGTACACCTTCCGCTCCGAGTTCTCCGCAGCCGACGGCCTTGTGCTCGCGGGCGACGCCTATGGATTTCTGGACCCCGTGTTTTCCAGCGGTCTGATGCTCGCGCTCAAGAGCGGCGTCGCCGCGGCGGACGCGGCACATGACGCCATCCATGCCGGTGATTTCCGAGCGGAGCGTTTTTTGGCGTACAGCCGGGTGATGCACGAGGGCATCGAGAACATGCGCAAACTGGTCTACGCGTTCTATGATCCTCAGGTCAGTTTCCGCACCGTGACGGACGAATCTCCGGATCTCGCCGGCGACCTGACAGACTGCCTTTCCGGGGACGTGAACAAGGATTTTTCGCGATTGTTTGAGGCGTTTGGCCGGATCACACCCATCCCGGAGCCGTTGCCATATGGATTCCCCCGGGCCAACAGTAGCGTGCCGCTTGTCGCCGCCTGAGACCTGCCTACGCTGGGCGCGGTGAAGCTGGTCCAGATCACACCCGGGGCCGGAGGCATGTATTGCGGCAATTGCTTCCGGGACAATGCCCTCGTGACGGCGTGGCGACGTCTGGGCGTCGAGGCGTTGATGGTGCCGCTTTACCTGCCGATGACCCTGGATGAGGCCTCCACGGCGAACGGGACCCCGACGTTCTTTGGGGGCATCAATGTGTACCTCGACCAGAAGTTCGGATGGTACCGTCGCGCGCCGGCCTGGCTGCGGCGGCTTGCAGACGCGCCCGGCTTGCTCCGGTGGGCCGCCGGCAGAGCCGCAAAGACCCAGGCTGCGGATGTGGGTGATGTGACCGTCTCCATGCTTCAAGGAGAGCACGGCCTCCAGTCCCGCGACTTGGAGGAAATGGTTCAATGGCTGGCCGGGTCTGGCGCACCCGATGCGGTGTTTCTCTCCAATGCCATGCTGGCGGGGTTTGCCCGGCGCCTTCGGGAGGTGTTGGGATCCCGGGTGGTCTGCTTCCTTCAAAGCGAGGAGACTTATCTCGATTCCATGCCGGAGCCCTGGCGAAGCCGCTCCTGGGAGGCGCTGCGCCAGCGGGTTTCCGACGTGGATCTGTGGGTGTCACCCAGCCGCTATTTTGCCGACCGGATGGCGGCCCGCCTGGACCTCCCGCCCGCGCGGATCGCGATCGTTCCCAACGGCATCCTGCTGGATGGATATGACCGGCTTCCGGCCCGGTCGAGAAAGGCCCCGGGCGATCCGTTGACCCTGGGATTCTTCGCGAGGATGTGTGCCGACAAGGGGTTGGATCTCGTGGTAGACGCCTTCATTGCACTGCGTTCCGGAGGTCGGCATCCGGGGCTGACGCTCAAGGTGGGCGGGGGATGCGGTCCAGGGGATGAATCCTACGTGTCGGCCCTTCGCACCCGGCTGGAGGCTGTGGGACTGGGAGGGGCGGTCACCTTCCATCCCAATGTCAGCCGGGAGGGGAAGATCGCATTCTATGCGGACTGCGACGTCCTATGCGTCCCCGCGCGGATGAGCGAGGCGTTTGGGCTTTACATGATCGAGTCCATGGCCGCCGGTACCCCGCTGGTTCAACCTGCGGTGGCGGCATTCCCCGAGATCTTGGGCGACACCGGGGGAGGCGTGCTCTACGGGGCCAATACGGCAACCGGATTGGCCGCGGCCCTGGAGCCACTCGTCGCCGCGCCCGGCCGGCTTCGCGATCTCGGGGATGCCGGCCGGCAGGTGGTGATGGCCCGATACTCGGACGCCGCCATGGCCCGTCGGGTGGTCGAGGCTCTCGGATCCCTCCTCGCAAAGCCATCAGGCTGACTCGCCAAGGACCTCCTCTATCGCCCCGCCAAGCGCGTTGACGACGGTCCTCACCTGCCGCGGAGTTGTGCAGTACGGCGGCATCAGGACCACCACATTGCCGATCGGTCGGGTGAGCACTCCCCGGCGTGCCATCGCCTCGCAGACGCGGATCCCGGCCCGTTCCCGGAGATCCCAGGGCGTGCGGCGCCTCCAGTCGCGAACCAGTTCCACCCCGACGACAGTGCCCGCCTGCCGGATGTCGCCCACTGCAGGCAACGACCACAGTGCGGGCAGTTCGGAGCGGAGCGCGGCCTCCAGCCGGGCCCTGTCCTCCAACGAAGCCCGGGACTCCAGCAGGTCGAGACTTGCAAGCGCCGCGGCAGCTCCGAGCGGGTTGCCGGTGAAGCTGTGACCGTGGAAGAAGGTTTTGAACTCGGTGTAATCCCCAAGAAACGCCTCGAAAACCGCCTGGGTGGTCAGCGTGGCGGCCATCGGGAGATAGCCTCCGGTCATCCCCTTGGCGAGGCACAGGAAATCGGGCTGCACGGAGGCCTCATGGATGGCAAAAAGGCGCGGCCGTCCCGGGGACCGCGGGATCGCCCGGCAGGCGCGGCCGAATCCGGTCATCACTTCGTCAGCCACCAGGAGGGCGCCATGGTCGCGGACCAGGTCGGCGGTGCGCCTGAGCCAGCCCTCGGGCTGTGCGATCATTCCCGCGGCTCCCTGGATTCCGGGCTCAACAACAAATCCGGCATACGGCGCCCCCCGCCGACGGGCCGCATCCAACCGGGTGGCGACGGCATCCACGCATTCCCAACGACAACTGCGGGTGTCGCGTGCATCGGCCCGTGCAGGCGCGGCGCGATTGTGGGGACAGCGGTAGCAATAAGGCGACATTACGGCATCGGTCCGGAACTGCAGCCCGGAGAAGGCACCTCGAAAGCGGGCGATGTGTCCGAGGGAGGCCGCTCCGACGGTATCGCCGTGGTACGCATGCTGCAGGCTCAGAAAGCGCGGGCGAGAGCGCGGTCCCCGCGTTCTTCGGACCACTTCGTACGCCATCTTGAGCGCCACCTCGATGGCTGTGGATCCGTCGTCCGAGTAAAAAACCTTCTGAAGCCGCGGTTGCAGCGAACGGCGCGGGTTGGCGGCGCGGACGAGCCGGGCGGCGAGGCGGCTCGCGGGTTCGTTGGCCAATCCCAGTGCCGACACATGGGCCACCCGGGCCAGTTGGCGCCGAAGGGCGGCGTTGATTCCGGGATGGGCGTGGCCGTGGAGGTTGGTCCAGATGGACGCATTGGCGTCCAGGTAGCGGCGACCCCTGACATCGCGCAACACCGCGCCGCGGCCGGAGACGGGGATGCACGGCTCCTCGCGGAGCCAGTCGCGCATCTGGGTAAACGGATGCCAGACGTATCGGTGATCCAGGCGGGCGATCGGGTGCACGGCAATGAGCTCAGACGGGAGAACGGAGAAGGTTGAGGGCCGTGGCAAGCCGGTGGATGTCGGACGGCTGGTGCGATGCGGTGAGGCTGACCCGCAACCGCGCCTGGCGCCGGCCCACGGTTGGATACCGGATGGCCGGCACCGCGAGGCCCTCCGCCAAGAGATTTTCCGACCATGAGGTTGCCAGCCTTTCGTCGCCGGCCGGCACCGGAACAATGGCGCTCGAAGAGGACAGCCCGGGGCATCGTTCGATCAGATCGCGCTGGCGATTCCAGAGGGTCTCGCACCGCTCGCGCCCCCCGGTGCTCTGGACCACACGCAGGGCCTCCCGCGCCGCGCCGGCGGCCGCGGGCACCGGTGCCGTCGAGAAAATCAGGCTGCGCGCCCGGTTGACGAGATGGTCCACGAGAGTGCGCGAGCCGCAGACATACCCGCCGGCGGCGCCCAGGGCCTTGCCCAGGGTCCCAAAATGGATCTCCACATTCCCGGAGACTCCGCAGGCTTCGGACAGGCCGCTGCGCCGGTCACCCAGAAGCCCTGCGGCATGCGCCTCATCCAGCATCAGCCAGGCTCCATGCTGTTCCTTCAGACGGACGAGAGCCTCCAGCGGTGCACGATCGCCATCCATCGAGAAGACGCTTTCCGTGACAATGAGAATTCGATGTGTGCCCGGACGTCGCCGTGCCCATCGGAGCAGCGAGTCCAGATGGTCGGGGTCGTTGTGCCGAAACACCCTCAGGGCAGCACCACTCATCCGGGCCGCATCCACACAACACGCATGGACCCTGCGGTCGAGCATGATGACGTCCTGGGCGGAGACGAGCGCCGGGATGACGCCCAAGGCGGCAGCGTAGCCGCTGGAAAAGGTCAGTGCCGCCCCGGTGCCTTTCCAGTCCGCGAGCGCCTCTTCCAGCACGTGGTGGAGCCTCAGGGAACCTCCAAGGAGCCGGGAGGCGCCGCTGCCGGCCCCGAAATCACGCGCCGCCTGCGCGGCCGCCTCGACCACCGCGGGATGGGTGGCCAGCCCGAGGTAGTCATTGGACGCAAACTGAATCAACCGCCGCCCCGCCACCACCACCTCCCGTCCCGTCGGCGAGTCCATCGGCCGGCGGACCCGGCGCAGCCCGGCGGCTTCCAGGACCTCCAGCCGCTGCAGGAGGTCGGCATCGAGCGAGGACGTCATGTCGCCCCGTTGGTAGCAGCGGATCCGCGAAACCTCAAAACTCCGGGTTGCCATTACTACGCAGGCGTACCAGTTTGGCAGGGTTGATCTGCACATGAGTGACTCCATTCCGCACCTCCCGGCGCTTCGCCTTGGGCGCCCATACGATTCGTTGGAAAAGGTCGAGATCCGAGACCATCGGACGGGCAATGTGATGGCCCTGGTGTCGCAGGTGAACGGGGGTGTGGTGAAGCGGGATCTGGGCAGGCTCGCGGGTGCGCGCGGTGCGTTGCGCCGACACTCCGTCAGCGAACTTCGGGAGCTCTCGGCGCGGGCCGGTGATCTGTTCCTCAACGGGACACTTGCGCTGGGGGACCGCGGGCACACCCAGTCTGCCGACCAGTATGTGGATACCCTCAGCCGTACGTCGGGGCTTCCCCACGTGATGGTCCGGCGCAACATGGCCAAGATCCACTACGCGCTGACCCATCTGGGCGAAGTCCTGAACGGATTGTCCCGAGGCCTGGACTTCACCATTCTCGACCGGGGCTACGGAGAACAGTTCGGAACCAAGCTGAGCTTTTTTCCCACCTGCCAGGCCCTGGGCCTGGTCATGCCCAGCAACTCGCCCGCCGTGAATTCGCTCTGGCTGCCCGCGATCGCCCTGAAGACCCCGGTGGTCATCAAGCCGGGCCGTGAGGAACCGTGGACGCCCTACCGGCTGATCCAGGCGTTCATCGCCGCCGGAGTTCCCGCCGAAGCCTTCGGGTTTTATCCGACGGATCATGACGGTGCGGCAACCATCCTCAATGCGTGCGGTCGCGCGCTGATCTTTGGCGACAAATCCACCACGGCACAGTACGCAAACAACCCGGCCATCCAGATCCATGGTCCGGGCTGGAGCAAATTTCTCATCGGCGAGGATTGCATCGGGAACTGGCCGGAATACGTGGAGGTGATCGCCTCGGCGATTGCCGACAATGGCGGGCGTTCCTGCATCAATGCCAGTGCCGTGGTGGTGCCCCGGTTCGGTGCGGAAATCGCCGACGCCCTCGCGCAACGGCTGGGTCCGGTTCAGCCCACCCGGCCGGACGACGAGCACGCGCGCCTCTCCGGCTTTGCGAATCCAAAGATGGCCGACTTCATCGAGGGGCAGATCGAGGAGGGGTTCAAAACCCCGGGAGCGGTTGAGGCCACCGCCGTATATCGTGACGGGCCCCGACGGACGGTCTTCGAGGGCGGCACGTACCTGCGGCCGACCATCGTCCGCTGCGACTCCTTCGATCATCCGCTGGCCAATCGCGAGTTCCTCTGTCCGTACGCCAGCGTCGTTACCTGCCCTCAACCGGAGATGTTGTCCCGAATTGGGTACACGCTCGCCTGTTCCGCGATCACGAAGGAGCCCGGATTCATCGCGGAGCTCGAGGCCTATCCGCACATCGAGCGCCTGAACATTGGTCCGGTGTCCACCATGAAGATCTCATGGGACCAGCCGCACGAGGGCAACATGTTCGAGTTCCTCTGGCAGCGGCGAAGCATCGAACGGGCCTGGTAGGATGTTGGCTGGCGTTTCAATCATGCTGGATCAACGACGGACCGGGCGTGGTGCGCGGTGTCTGCACCTGCTGCAGGCGGCCTTGATGGGGCCGGCGAACTCCCGGCGGCACTCCGGGCTTGAACAAGCGCATCAGTGCGTCAGTCACTAGTCGGGCATGGCCATGGATCCCCACCCCGTCGCCTCCCTCGCTCCGTTCGATCGGACTCCGCGCACCCGGCTGGTTTTTGGCAACGGGACGCTGTCCCGCCTCGGCGAACTGGCCGCGGAGTTGGGCGCGCGACGCGTCCTCGTGGTCACCGATCCGGGAATTGTGGCCGCGGGCCACCTGGTGCGCGCGAGGGCGTCGCTCGAATCGGGGGGGCTTGAAGTCACCGTGTACGACGGCGTCCGCGAAAACCCCACGACGATGGATGTCGCCCGGTGTCTTGCCGTGGCGCGCGGTTCGGGGGTGGATTTGCTGGTGGGCTTGGGGGGCGGGAGCTCGATGGACACGGCCAAGGGCACCAACTTTCTCCTGACCAACGGCGGCGAAATGAAGGACTACTGGGGTGTCGGCAAGGCGACGCAGCCGATGCTGCCGTTGATTGCGGTGCCGACCACCGCGGGGACTGGAAGCGAGTGCCAGTCGGCCGCATTGATCGCGGACGAGGCAACCCACCAGAAGATGGCCTGCCTGGACCCCAAGGCGGCTGCGCGGGTGGCCCTGCTCGACCCGGAGCTCACGCTCTCCCAGCCTCCGGGGGTCACGGCGGTCACCGGGGTGGATGCCCTCGCGCATGCCGTGGAAACTGCGGTGACCACCGCACGCAATGCGATTTCCGTAATGCATTCCCGCGAGGCCTTCCGTCGTCTGATCCACGCACTTCCGCGGGTGATTGCCAGGCCGGACGACCTCGAGGCCCGGGGGCACATGTTGCTCGGGGCCGCGTTTGCCGGCATCGCCATCGAGAATTCCATGCTTGGATCGGCCCACGCCGCTGCCAATCCGCTCACGGCAAGATTCCAGATCGTTCACGGCGCCGCTGTGGGCTTGATGCTGCCCCACGTGGTGCGCCTCAACGCCGGGGTGAACACCGCCGCGCATCGCGCCTACGCCGATCTGGCGCATGCGGCAGACCTGCCGGGCGTTGCGAGCGATCCGGATCAGGCCTTCGATGCCTTCGTTGAGCGACTGGAGGCCGTGCTGGATCTCGCCGCGATCCCGGCGAGCCTTCTTGAGGCCGGCGCGGATCCCGCGACGGTCCCGGGGTTGGCTGTGGAGGCCTCCCGTCAGTGGACGGCGCGGTTCAATCCGGCGGCATGCGATGTTGCCGAGTTCACCGCGTTGTACACGGCGGCGCTTCAGCCGAGAGGCAGTGTGAATTCCGGGCGCTCCGCGCCCGCGGGTGCCTGATCCGGGGGGCCACGTCTGGCCCGGATTCCCAGGCACAACGCCTCACCGGTCTGCGAAACGATCCGTCATGGAAATCTCTGAAACCATCGCGTGTCCCTATTGCGGGCAGCGACAGGACCTGGTCTTGGACACGTCCATCCCCGACCAGCAGTTCACCAGTGATTGCGAGGTGTGCTGCCGCCCATTCGAGGTCCGGGCGGCGTGTGAGCCCGGGGAGGTGATTCAACTGGAGGTCGTGTCGTAGAACGTATCGAAGAAACCGGCCCGGGGGGAGTTCCCCCGGGCCGTTCTGTTCTCACGTGCGACTCCAAGCAGAATCGTCACGGAGCCTTTTCCACCGACAGCCAGTCAAAGGTCAGCCAGTAGGAATAGACCGGTCGAAGAGGACCGGTTCGCACCACGGTCAGGGTGTTGGCACCCCGGACCGCCTGAAATGGGATGGTGACCAACGTCTGGCGCTTGGTGACCGTACCCCGCCAGATCGGTTTCTCGACTCCGTTGGCCACATGAAGCACGATGACGTCGTGGGTATGGAATCCAGGTTCAACCACGTTGTTCAACGCCACCCCACCCGTGGCGAACATAATCCTGAAGGTCGCCGGCCCCGCGGAGTCTGCGATGAGATGGATCCTGTTGGTCAGATCCCGGTGCGTCAACGCCCGCTCAAAGTTCAACCAGGGTTCATCCCTGGCCACCTCGATCGGTGCCTTTAACCCGTTGAAACCGGCCGGGTAGCTGCCGGCGAAATAATAATCGTCGTCGAGGTTCACGGGGGAACCCGGAGGGGGGTCGTTTCGACGGTTCTCAATCGAGAATTCGGCATGGGGCGGCTTGGCAGGACCATTGGTGCCCAACTCCCAATAGGTGCGGATGCCCGTCACTGGCGGGCCCGGAATCACCGGACCCGGGGGTGGATTGAGTTCTTCCGGATCGTCCGGATGGACTTCACCCGGATCATCGTCGTCCGGTTCCGAGTCCCCGACCGGCGGGGCAAGGCTGGTGATCCAACGGCTCACGAGTTGAACCCCGGCATCGTACCGCTGGTGCGTGGCCAGCGGCGGCATGTGATATTCCGCGGGTTGCTGGGGGCCGGCCATGTCCGCAATACGCCGGTAGAGGATGCTGCGCGCAGGGTCACCCGGAGCGACGACGAATGCGTTGGTGATCCCGAGGTCTCCGGTCACCGCTCCGTTCACGATTCCCGAGTCGGCCAGGGGAACTTCAAAGCGCCCATCCCAGTCTCCCCGCCCCGGACCACCGGCATGGTGGCAGTACGCGCAGTTGGCGTCGGTGTAGGACTTGAAGCGATGCTCCAGCGGCACCGACTCGTCGAGTGGACGGGACAGGCGGGGCAGTCCGGCGACGCTCGAGAATCCCGGGCTGAAGACGCCCAAACCGGTGAGACCCAGCAACTGGTTCACCGTTCCCGAACTCCCGACGGAGACCGGCACATTCAACTGGCGCGTCGAAAACCCGAGCGCAAATCCGGCCGATGGATTGTGGCAGGTCATGCATTCCACCCGCGCCGGGTAATGCCAGAGCTGGCTGATGAGGGTACCCGAGTCCTCCACCGGGAACGTCGTGTCGAGACCGGAATCGGAAACAAGGTCGGCATCGGACTGGTCCGGGCGCCAGCGGTAGGTCAGACCGTAGCCGCCCTCGTCCGTCTTGATGAAGAAGCGGGTCTCAATCCGGCGGGTTTGAGTGCTGTCGCGGACGACGGGAAGATCGAAGTGCTTGATCCAGACCGTGCCGGACGGAAAGGCCCACTCGTCGGTGTCGGTTCTCGAAATGGTGCGGCCCGGAGGCAGGAAAAACCAACGGCTCTTGACCGCGAAGTCCGACCAGAACGGGGCGGCAACCTCATAGGGCAGCACCCCCGCGGCCGGAGTCAGCGTGGCCACGTCGGCGAACACCCCGGTGGCGCTCAACGTCGGCGGCAGGACTTCCGGATCGGGCGCCGGGACGAGCCGGCCAATGAACCCGTTCTCGAACGACACGGTCAATATTTCGCCGGTCTCCGGGTGAAGTCCAAAGGCGTTGACGCCGGTGTCTGTGGAGGCAATGCGCTCCACAATCACCTGCGGTCCGAGGGTGATCGCCCAGACATGCTTGTTGGCCCAGTCGCCGCAGATGTATTTGCCGTTGAGCGAGGGATACCGGCTTCCCCGGTACACAAAGCCACCAATCGCACAGTTGCCCACGAAGCGCGGGTCGCTTCCCGGCGGGGCGATGGCGGTGTGCGGATAGCTCCAGATCGGCTCCTGAAGATTTACCGGGGGTCGCTGGGCGGGAGGTGGAACCTCGGGGAATCGGGTGACTTCGGGGCCCTCCATCCAGTTCCACCCGTAGTTGCCGCCCTTGACGATCCGGTTGAATTCCTCCCAGCGGGTGTTGCCGACGTCGTCGGCGTACAGGTTGCCGGTCTCCCAGTCGAAGCTGATGCGGTGGGGATTTCGAAAGCCGACGGCCCAGAATTCCGTCCGGACCTTGCCGGGTTCCACGGACTTCCCGTTGAACGAGGTGGCTCCAACCCACGGATTGTCCGGAGGGATCCGGTACCCTCCGATGACGGCCGGATGAGGATTTGGCGCGAGGCTTCCCGGGCGGGAGTCCACATCAATGCGCAGAATGGCCGAGAAAAAGTTCCCATCAATCCGCTGCGCATTGCCGAGGCGACCGTTCATGCTCCCTTCGTCCCCAAGCGGAACGTAGAGATAGCCGTCGGGCCCGAACTGAATGTCGCCGCCGCTGTGGTACGGATCGCGATCCACCTGCTCCAGCAGCAGGGCCTTGCTCCCCGGGATTACCCGGTTGGGATTCGCCGGGTCCACGGTCCAGCGCGCCAGCCGATTCACCAGGTTGCCCGCGGCGCGGTTTGTTTCGTCGGACCAAGTGAACAGTGAGCGTCCATCCGGATGAAAGGCCAGTCCGAGCAGGCCGGAGTCGCCGCGTACCCAAACGTCCGCGGAGAGGTTCAAAAAGAGCGTCTTCGTCGGTCGTGCCAGATTGGTGATGACGTAGACTCGTCCGCCGCGCTCGACGACGAAGAGGCGTCCGGCATTAGCCGTGAGTCCGACCAGACGGTCGGGACGCGGAAATGAAAGTTCCGGAAAGGCGCTTTGCAGGACAAACCCCGCGGTCGGAGGCGTTGCGGGAAACGGCGACGGGTGCCATTGCGCTGACAGCGGTGACGCCAGCAGCGCAAGGGCCGCGAGGGGCAGGAATTTCATCAAGAGATTTTTTGGTGGGAGGCGTGATTCCAACCGTTGGCACTGGTCCCGGGCGTACTCACTTTTGACTGCATAGTAAATTGGAGCGAATCCGGCAACCCCGAAAATCGGGATGCACGGGCGCCGGGGAGTGCGCCCGGATCCATCATGGACGGGTGGCCGGCAACATCGTCGAGTGGGCGAGGATCCTGGGGCTCGGACGGAGCGGTCGTGAAATCGTGACCCGGTTCCGGTGTTGCTCCGGGCGGGGTCCGGAATACTGTGGCAGCCGCATGCGCCCCGAATCCCTTCAGTTTCTCGAGACCCTCGCCAACACCCCGAGTCCCGCTGGATACGAGACGCGCGGTCAGCGGGTCTGGATGGATTATGCGGCAGCCTTTGCAGATGAGACGTACCACGACGCCTACGGCAATTGTGTTGCCGTGGCCAACCGGGGCGGCTCCCCGCGAATCATGCTCGCGGCCCATGCCGATGAAATCGCGATGACGGTCACCCATGTCACGGAGGAGGGATTCCTCCATGTCCGGCGCGCCGGCGGCGTCAATCCCGCCATCACCCGGGCGCGCCGGGCTGTGATCCACACACGGGGAGGGCCGGTTTCGGGTGTGTTCGGATCGGTCGCCCCGCACCTCACCAAGGGGGACGACAAAAAGGAGGAGCCCAAAATCCACGACCTGTTCCTCGATATCGGCGCCCCCTCCCGGGCGGAGGCGCTGCAACGGGTTCGGATTGGGGATCCCGTGACCTTGGCCGACCGCTTCGAGCAGTTGCACGGCGACCTGGTGGTCGCGCGCGCCCTCGACAATCGCGTCGGCACCTGGGCGGTCGCTGAGGCGCTGCGGCGTCTCGTCCCGGAACGGGGCCGGTATGCGGCCGAGGTCTGTGCCGTTTCCAATGTTCAGGAGGAGGTGGGCCTTCTGGGGGCCCGTCAGATCGCCTACTCGCTGAAGCCCGACGTGGCGTTGGTGGTGGATGTGACCCATGCCACGGACATCCCGACGGTGGACAAGCGGCAGCACGGGGATGTCCGGCTCGGCGGCGGACCGACCGTGACCCACGGTGGCTGCAATCATCCCGGAGTGGTGGAGCGAATCGAGCAATGCGCCACGGCTCGGGGCATCGTCCTGCAGCACGAAGCCATGAGCGCCACCAGTGGCACGGATACCGATGCCATCTTCTGGACCCGGGGCGGCATTCCCAGCGCCCTGATCAGCCTGCCGAACCGGTACATGCATTCTCCGGTGGAGGTGGTTTCGCTGAAGGACCTCGACCTGATCCCCGACCTGCTCGCCGCCTTCGTGGTCAGCGTCCAGGCGGGCGAGACGTTCCGGGTGGTCATCTGATCCGGCACCGCGCCGATCGCCCGGCCGCGGTGCGGCTCACGGGGATGTCGGGGCGGGTTTCCCGGGCACCAGTCCACCCTTGAAGGCGATCTCGAGCGCCAGCGGCACGAGTTGGGCCACCGACGTGACCTGATTCAGCGAGCGGTTGGTGATGCCGAGGTCAAAGACCTTGTCCCGCCGGGGGTCGCGGGCGTCCGAAAAGGAGATGCGGCCCAGGGTCAGCGTCAGAAGATCCACACCCTCAAAGCGAAACCCGCCAAGCCAGTTCGTCGCCCCGAGGCCCCGCACCCCGGCTGCGGCCGAAGTCAGGTCGAGCAGGTTCGTCCGGCCTGCCGCGTCCACTTCGACGTGCAGCTCGGACAGGTGCAGGCGGACCTCGCGAAAGCGCAGCACGTTTGAGGCGGCGGCCTCGGGATGGTAGGCGAGGTAGAGCTCGGGGATGGCCACCAGGGGTCGCGGCCCGAACCCCGGCGGATTGCTGACCACGAGTTGCCGCAGGCGGATCGAGCCGTCGCGCAGTCCCAGGTCCACGGCGTCAAGGCGAATCCCGGTTCCCGTCTGCCGGCGCAGGGCCGACACCAGAGCTCCGCGGGCCAGGTGATCCACGCTGGCCAGCGCCACAAGGACGAGCAACGCCGCGGCTCCGGCGAGGCCGAGGAGGATCCAGAGAACTCGGCGGCGGACGACGGAACTCACAGCACGATGTCTTCGGGACGCACCTCGAGGCACTCGTCCTGATCCTCCCAAACCACGGCCGGAAAGAGGTCCAGCAGGGGGGGCACCAGATCATGGGCGGCCTCCGCCAGCAGTTCCTCGGCCTTCTGCGCAGCGTTCTCGAAGGCGTTGTCGTAGTCGCGGGACTTGCGGCGTTGCTGGTCATCCCAGTGCGCAACATCGTGGACCGGCGCATAGGCCTGGGCCCATGCGCGCAGTCGGGACTGCAGCGACTCCGGAAGCTGGTCCAGCGGGATCGCCGTTTCGTTGCAGTGCTGACAGATCAACCCGGAACCGCTGACGTCACGGGTGAGCAGGGGCAGGAGGGGCGCGCGGCAGCAAGCGGCCTCGACGTATCCGGTCGGGAGGTTCACCAGCCGCTTGAGCCAGATCTGGCGGTCATGTGCGAGTTGTGAGCCCAGCCGGTAGGCGCCCACGAGCGGATGTGAGAGCCTCCAGGCTCTTCCGTGAAGCTGACCCAGCGTTTGGGAACACCAGCGGGCCAGCGTCAGGTCATCGAAATCGCGGAAACTGCGGGCGTACTCCTGCCAGAGCTTGTCGAGCGCGGAATCTTCCTTCGTTTCAGCCACGGAGGCTAGATATCGAAACCCGGACCGGAAGGCGAGGAGGAGCCACTGCTGAATTGAATTTCAAGCGGCGCGCACACTTTGGATGCGTCGGGACGGTCGTTTCCGATATTTCGGAGATTTCCGCTTTTCCCGGGCACGATCCGCTCCGCATGCTCCGCCGACCGTCCACGCATGTCCTCCCCTCCCGAATCCGGATTCGCCTGGTGGCGCCTGTTGAATCGTTACCAGTGGTTCGTGCTGATTGTCGCCTCGCTGGGGTGGCTGCTGGACTGCATGGACCAGCAATTGTTCAACCTCGCGCGCATGCCGGCGATGCGGGAGTTGCTCGCGGCGGGGTTTGGGCGTCCGGCAACCGCCGCCGAGGTGGGCGAACACGGGGCCTATGCCACCTCGATCTTCCTCCTGGGATGGGCCAGCGGCGGTTTGGTTTTCGGCGTGCTGGGCGACCGCTGGGGGCGGGCCAAAACGATGCTGCTCACCATCCTCCTTTACTCCGGCTGCACGGGCCTCAGTGCCTTCTCCACGCGATTCTGGGATTTTGCGCTGTACCGGTTCATGACGGGGCTCGGCGTGGGGGGGGAGTTTGCGGTGGGTGTGGCGCTGGTGGCAGAGGTGATGCCCGAACGGGCACGTCCCTACGCGCTCAGCCTGCTCCAGGCGCTGTCCACGGTGGGCAACGTCTCGGCGGCGATCACCAGCATGTCCCTGGGGCATCTGGAACAGACCGGGGTGCTGGGCAGCGTGGCGGGCTGGGCGGCGTGGCGGTGGATGTTTGTGGTGGGCGCGGTGCCGGCGATCCTCGTGGTGCTGGTTCGGCGGCGTCTGCGGGAACCGGAGCGCTGGCTGGAGGCGAAGCGGGATCCGGAAATCAGCCGCAAGCTGGGCGACTATGGCGAACTGTTCGGCAACCCGCGCTGGCGTACCCCGGCGACCATCGCCGGCCTGCTGCTGGTGATCGGCATCGGGGTCGGCTTCCTGGGGCGTGCCTCGTGGGACAAGCGCACCATTGTCGCGTGCTTTGCGCTGGCGGCGCTGGGGGCCGGACTGGTGACCGTCTTCGGCGGGGGCGGCGACACCACCTACCGCCGTCGCGCGGTGGTCGGCCTGCTGCTGGCGCTCAGCGGTGTCATCGGCGTCTGGGGCATCGGCTTCTTCAGCTTCGACCTGGTGCGGTCGGTCCTGGAAAAGCGGTTCATCGCGGAGGGCATGGATCCGCAGCTGATTCCGGGCAAGCTGACGTTCTGGGCCGGCATCACCTCGATGATGCAGAATCTGGGGGCGTTTTTCGGCATCTACTCCTTCGGCATCGCGGCGCAGCGATTCGGACGCAAGCCGGCGTTTGCCGTGGCACTGGTCGCGGCCATGATCACCACCGCGGCCGTCTTCTGGTTCCTCCGTGACTTCAGCCAGATCTTCTGGCTGATCCCGCTCATGGGCTTCTCCCAGCTGGCCCTGTTCGGCGGTTATGCGATCTATTTCCCCGAACTGTTCCCGACGCGTCTTCGCAGCACGGGAACCAGTTTCTGCTACAACGTCGGCCGCTTCGTGGCGGCCAGCGGGCCGGCCGCGCTCGGATTGCTCACCGGCGTGGTGTTCAAGGATTCCCCGGAGCCGCTCCGCTATGCAGGCATCACCATGTGCGCCGCCTTCCTGATCGGCCTGATCGCGCTGCCGTTCGCCCCCGAAACGCGCGGACAGCCGCTTCCCGAGGACGTGCGGGCACCGGCGCACTGACGGGATCCCCCATGCGCATTATCGGTGGGCAGGCCGCAGGCCGCATCGTGCAGGTGCCCGCGGGATTGGGCGTCCGCCCGATGCCCGACAAGGTCAAGCTGGCCGTCTTCAATTCCCTGGGTGACCGGGTGGTCGGGGCCGCGGTGCTCGACCTCTTCTCCGGCACCGGAGCCCTGGGGCACGAATGCCTCAGCCGTGGCGCACGCTCCGTATACAGTGTCGAGCGGTCGGCGCGGCACGCCCGCTGCTACCAGCGCAACCTGGCCGCGACCGGCCTTCCCGTGACCGGCGTCGTGCTTCGGGTGCAGGACGTGTTTGCCGCGCTGCCGCAGCTCGCCGCCTCGGGACGCCGCTTCGATCTGGTGATCGCAGATCCGCCCTACGGCGAGAAGAACACCGGCCGCCGCTCGCGTTCTCCGGCCCAGCAGTTGCTCGATGCGGTGGACCTGCCAAGCCTGCTGGCCCCGGTCGGCGTGTTGGTGCTGGGGCACGCAAAGCGGGATGCGCTCGACCTGGGACCGTTGTGGCGGGAGGATCGGACGTTGCGACACGGCGACACGATCATTCGATTCCTGAAGCCATCGGAAACGACCCATGCACGTGCAGACCCACCTGAGATCCGTCCGTGAGGCTGCCCGAGGGCGGGGGCCATGCCGGCAGCGAAGGGGCCCGTTGAGAGCGCTTCTGCTGGCCGGATTGTTGGTCTCCGGATTCGGCGCGCCCGTATTGCGGTCCGCCGAGGTTTCGGCTCCTCAGGTGGCCCCGACCCGTCCGGCAGTGCTCCAGGATCTGCTGACGAAGGCGGTGGAAGGCACGCTGGCGCGCTTTTCGGCCGGAGGACTCAAGGCCGACGAACTTGCGGTGACCGTGGTCCATCTCACCGATCCGGCTCGACCCGGATGGGCCTCGTACCGTGGGGAGGTTCCGGTGTATCCGGCCAGTGTGGTGAAGCTGTTCTACCTGGTGGCGGCACACCGCTGGATGGAGGACGGCCGACTGGAGGACACGCGGGAGCTGCGCCGGGCCATGACGGACATGATCGTGGACAGTTCCAATGAGGCGACGCACTACGTCGTGGACCTGCTGACGGGCACGACGAGTGGTCCAGAGCTGACGGAAGATGCCTTGCGTGCCTGGGCCGACCAGCGCAACGCAGTCAACCGCTACTTCGTTCTCGAGGGCTTTGAAGGGATCAACGTCAACAAGAAGCCGTGGTGCGAGGGACCCTACGGGCGTGAAATGCAGGCCATCCAGCGATTCCAGCCGTCACGCAACTGGCTGACGACCGACGCGACCGCCCGATTGTTTGCGGAAATCGCCACCGGACGTTCGGTGACGCCGGGGCGCAGCCGCGAGATGATGGGGTTGCTGGCACGGGACGTTTCCGCACCGGTTCGCGATCCCGAGGACCAAACCCATGGGTTTACGGGGATCGTCTTGCAGGATCCCGGACGCGAGGGTCTGCGCCTGTGGTCCAAGGCCGGCTGGACCAGCGCGACACGGCACGACGCCGCCTACCTGGAATCGCCAGAGGGTCTCAAGCTGGTCGTGGTGGTATTCACCACCGGGCACGCGCTTGAGCGGCAGATCATCCCATCGGTGGTCCGGATCCTTTTGGACGGATTCCCGCGTTGAAGCGCGTCAGGACCCAGGTGACCCCGCGCATTTTACCCAAGGATTTTCCGGCTGAAACGTTGGGATCAACGAGCGTCTCGTCCGCGCCAGATCCGGCGTGCCGGCGACTCCCTCAGGAAAGTGTACTCATGAACCTTCGAGCTGTTGGTCTGGCGCTGATTTTGGCCCTGGCCGGTCCCGCGACGGCTTCCGCCGTCGTGCCTTCCGGGCTTCGCGAACAGGTGGAGGCCCTTTTCTTGCGTGGTTCATTTGCCCAGGCGGTGGGCGCATTGGAGCAGGTCCGTACCAACGACCTGGCCGCTCCCGACCTGCGGTGGCTGGAGTTCCGGCTCGCGGATGCGCGGTGGCGTGCGGCGGCGCCGGAGCTGCTTGAGGATTCGGACCGCTTTGCCGCCCCGCTGGTTCGTTTGTCCAGCGACGACATTCCGGCGGCCGAACGGGATGAATTCTGGGCCGCCGCACGCCGGTCTCTTGGGGACCTGCAGCGTCGCCAGGAGCCCTGGGGACATGGTTTTGGCGCCCAGTATACCGCGGCACTGGATTGGTGGGCCGGCCAGACCAACCTTGCGCGCGCCCGGGATCAGTACCTGGAGATCGCACGAGACTGGGCGGGGCCGGTGGGGGAGGACGCTGGATGGAACCGCATGATTGTGATTCCGGACGATGTCCTGTCCCGCGCGATCTCCATCGCCGAACGTCCGGACGATGTCGCCTTCTTTCGTCTTCATCGGGCGGTCCGGTCCGGAACCATGTGGCACCCGGGCAACCCGGGGCGGGCGGCCCGCGATTTTGAAGCGGCCCGGCTGGCATCGGTGGGCACCCCGTTTCGGGACGCCGCACTTTACTTCGAGGGCCAATGGCGGGAACGCCAGGGAGGCATCGAAGCCCTCCCCTCCGGTGGCTGGAAACCGAAGCCTGATGAGGCGGGTGCGATCCAGCGGTATCGGGAGCTCCTGGAGGAGTTTCCCGCCGGACGATCCCGGTACCGTGAATCGGCGGCCTCCCGGCTCGCCGACCTGACCGGCATTTCCATGGTTTTGGCTGTGCCGGGAACCTTTCTGCCCGGATCGCGGATCGAATTTCAGCTGTCCGCACGAAACGCCACCAATGTTCAGCTTTCGCTGACCCCGATGGACCTCACCCGCGACCTGCGACTCGAGGCGGTCACCGGAGAACGCTCTGTATGGCAGGACGGGTTACGTCCCCCCGGGCCGGCGATTCGGGAGTGGAACGAAGCCATGGAGCCGGATCAGCCCCATGCGGAGGTGACCCGGCAGGTGCGGCTGCCGGGGACGCTGGCCCCGGGCGCCTACTTGCTGGAGGCGCGGGCGGGTGACCAGTCGGTGCGGGACGTGCTGATGGTCACGGATGCCGTTCTGGTGCTGCAGGAGAGTCCGGGCCGAACGTTGGCGTGGCTCGTGGATGCCCATCGAGGACACCCAATTCCGGAGGCGCCTGTCCGTTTCGTGGCAGGCGTGCGGGAGCCCTACGGACGCGGGGTGCGGTGGCAGGAATGGACCGCCACCACGGATGCCCACGGCGTGGCGTCGCTGGAAACCCCGGCAGGCGAAATGGTGTGTGTGGCCGGGCTGTCCGAACGTCCGGCCATCGCCTTCGGCCATGGCAGTCCTCGCTGGCAGGACGGCACCGATGGCTGGAAGGTGTACGCCTTCACGGACCGGCCTGCCTACCGCCCCGGGGCGATGGTGGACTGGAAGGTCCTCGCACGACGCCGGGTGGAGGGGACGTATCTGACGCCGGTTGGTCAGTTGCTATGGTTTGAATTGCGGGATCCCCAGGGGACGACCGTGACCAACGGTGTCATGACGCTCGATGCCTTCGGGGCGGCTTGGGGCCAATTCGAGACGCGTCCGCAGGCGGGCCTCGGATTGTACACCGTCACGTTCATCACCGGAAGCGCCAACGGGGAGCCTGTGGGCACGGAGACCCTCTTCCGACTCGAGGAATACCGGCTTCCGGAGTTCGAGGTGACCGTGACGGCGTCCCGGGCTCCGGAAAGCACGGCGCCCGCCGGTGCGGTGCGACCCGGGGAGCCACTCACCGTGGAGATTGAGGCTACGTACTATTTCGGGTCTCCGGTTTCCGGAGGGACCGTCGAGGTGGTGGTGCATCGGCGTCCCTTCCAATGGATCTGGCCGGTGACCCGCGACTATCCCTGGCTGCAGGAGAGCGGATCATCGTGGCCCTGGCGTCATGACGTCATGCCCGCTGAGGTCCGGCGGGAAACGTTGCACCTCGACGCCGCCGGACGTGCGGTCTTCGCCATGGATACAGATGCCGATTCGGGGGACCAAGTGTACTCCGTCACTGCGAACGTGTCCGATGCAGGACGACGTCAGGTCACGGGGTCCGCCGAGCTCCGGGTCACTCGCGAGGCCTACGCGGTGCGGGCGCGGCCGCTGCGAAACCTGCCGCGGCCCGGAGAAGCCATCCGGATAGAGTTCCAGGCGAAGGACGCCGACGGCCGGCCAGTTGTCACCACGGGCGCGGTGCGGATCACGCGGGAGTATTGGTGGGAAATCTGGGTGGACAGCCTCGGCCGAGAGGTGGCCGGCGAGGAATTGAAGCGCCTGCAGGGCGCCTCCCCGGTCTGGCCGCCGCGACCGGATCCGGGCCAGCGGGACTGGCAGTTGAAGTTCCGGGGCTATCGTGCCGAGGAACTGGGCGTCCGCCAGGTGACCTTGGCGACGAACGGGGTTGGCGAATTGTCCTTCACGACGGACCGCGTCGGCTACTACCGGTTCGCATGGTCGAGTCCGGATTTCTGGCCCGTTCCCGGGATGTCGGTCGGCGTCACCAACCTGATCACGGCCCAGGCCTCCGTCTGGGTGACCACGACACAGCCCGTGGATCTGGGATACCGGTCGAGCGGACTGGAGATCATCCTGGATGCCGACGCATTCCGGACGGGCACCGAGGCGCCGGTAATGATCGTGGGGCCCAACCCGGATCGTTGGGTTCTGTTCACGGTTCAGGGGGGGGGGCCGCCAAAGACCCAGGTGTTGCACCTGGCGGGAGCGACCCGGTTGGTGGAGCTCGACGTCACCGAATCCCTCGAACCGAATGCCGTGCTGCAGGCGGTCCTCGTGGACAACCGGCGGATATTGCAGGACCGGAAGGAGATCGTCGTCCCTCCGACCCGCAACTTCCTCACGGTCGGGATCGAGCCGGACCCGGCATCCGGGCCTCCGGGGTCCGAAGGTGCCTTGCGAATCACGACACGGGATGCCGCAGGGAAACCCGTGGTGGCGCAGGTGGCGGTATCCGTCGTGGATGACAGCTTGAGTGCCATCCAGGGAGACCTGGCGGGGGATCCGAGGGCGTTTTTCTTTCCCCGCCGTTACCTGCCGGAACTGCCGGTGCAGTCGGGATTCAATCGGGGGCGCTATCTGCGCCTGGTCGTGGATGAGGACGGGCGATGGCTGGAAGAGGGGACGATGGGCCAGGACCAGGCGAAATTCGAGGTTAGCGAAGCAATGAGTCCCCAGTTGGCCCGTCGCTATGGCCTCAATTTCATGCGTGGGCCGGATGCTCTCGTCACGGACGTTTCGTCCGCCGGGTTTGCCAACGTGCAGCGAGTGCTTCCTATCCCGGCGATGGCACGCGCCGACCGCTCCACGAAGTCCTCGGGAACCGGGGCCGCGGAACCCGTTGTCGTGGTCCGCAGCGACTTCCGGGAGACCGCTTATTGGAATCCGGCAGTGCTCACCGACGCCTCCGGATCGGCACGGGTGACCTTTCGGTATCCGGACGCCACGACCCGGTGGGGACTCCGCGCTCTGGCTGCCACCGAGGGCGCCGGCGTTGGCCTGGGCACGAATGTCACCCGGACATTTCTTCCGCTGAGCGTCCGCCTCCAGACGCCTCGATTTCTCGTCAGCGGTGACCAGGCGGTGCTTTCCGTGGTGATGGACAATAGCACCGACGCGCCGATGAAGGTGTCCGCGACGCTGGAGGCTGGTCACCTGACGCTGATCGAGTGGATTCGGGGGGACCAGCGGGGAACCGGCAATCCACCCCCGGTGGAGGTCCCGCCAGGCGGCTCCACGCGCATGGACTGGCGGACCCGGGCCATCGAGCCGGGAACGGCGGTCCTGACCGCAACCGTCAGGGCGCAAGGGCATGCGGATTCCGTGAGGCGAACGTTCCCCATCGTGGCGAACGGGATCGAGCAATGGGTTTCGCACGCCGGCAGGACCACTGCGGACGACATCACCGTCCATCTCAAGCTGCCGCCGCGAAGGCCGGACTCTGCGAACCTGGCCGTTCGGCTGACGCCCAGCCTGGCGGTCACGCTGCTGGATGCCCTGCCTTACCTTGCGGATTTTCCGTACGGCTGCACGGAGCAGACCATGAGCCGGTTCCTGCCGGCGGTCGTTGTCCGGCAGACCCTCGCCACGGTCGGACTGGATGCCGCCACGGCAATGGAGCGCGCCTTTGGTGGGATTTCGACCAATGCGACCGGTCAGGTGTCTCCGGGCTTGGGCTCCCGGAAGGACCTGGAGAAGCTGGACGACATGATCGGTGCCGGCTTGAAGCGGCTCTACGACGGACAGGGTCAGGAAGCATGGGGATGGTGGCCCGGCGGAGACGATGACCTGTGGATGACGGCTTACGTGGTTTGGGGGCTGCGATTGGCGCAGCAGGCGGGAGTGGAGATCGAGGAGGAGCGGGTGAACCGCGCCGAAAACTGGCTGCGGGGGCAGTTGGTCCGGTTGGCGGATCGGCCGGACGATGCCGCCTGGGCGCTGCACGCGCTGGCGTCCCGGCTGCGGACGCCGGAGCGGATGGGTCCGGAATCCTTTGAGGCACGGGCGTTCCAGCGGGCCTACGATCAGCGGACCGAGTTGAGCGCGGCCGGCCGGGCCCTGCTTGCGTGGGCGGCCCATCAGTATGGGGAAGGGGACCGGGCGCGGGTATTGGTCGAGAATCTGTCGAATGGGGTGATCCGGGATGAGGCTCCGGACCGTTCCGTACTTTATTCCGGCGCCGTGCGGGGAGGCTCGACCCAGCCGACCGCCTACTGGGGCTCCCGGGGCCTGATGCGGCGATGGGGTGACACCCCGGTGGAGGCCACGGCTTTCAGTGTCCGGTCCCTCCTGACCCTCGACCCCGGAAATCCCCTGGTACAGCCCGCGGTGGCCTGGCTGCTGCAGAACCGGCGCGGGGCCTCGTGGAACAACACACGGGACACCGCGATCACGATCCTGTGCCTGACCGATTACCTGCGCGTTTCCGGGGAACTGAAGCAATCGCTTGAGCTGGAGTTGGTCGTGAATGGGCGCACGGTCGCCACACCGCGATGGACACCGGCGGATGTGCTGCAGGCGCCGGCCGTATTTTCCGTTTCCAGAGACCTCCTGGGCGACACCAACGAGGTCCGGATCCTCCGGCGCGGCGGGGAGGCACCCGCCTATTTCTCGCTGGAAGCCACCTGCTTCACCGAAGGGATCCCCATGCCGGCCGGGAGCGGTGTGTTCGTTCGCCGCGAACTGTTCCGGTTGGTGCCAGTGCCAACCCTGCTCCAGGGAATTCGCGAGGTATCGGTGCCGCTGGGCGCCGAGGAATCGGTTGCTGCGGGAGACCTGGTGGAATGCCGGCTGGTCCTTGAGGCAAAATCCGACGTGGAATACGTGATGATTGAGGACTTCAAGCCTGCGGGCTTCGAGGCGACAGAGGTCCGGAGTGGGTGGGGAAAACCCGCGGCTCGTCTCCGAAATCCGGAAGCCCCGGGGGCAATTTCGGAACGGATGCCGCGCGGGCCGGATGTGCCCCTCTACTTTGAATGGCGCGACCGGCGGGCGGCGGCATTTGCGTCCCGGATGCCGGCCGGACTTTGGGAGATCCGCTACCGGTATCGGGTCGAGACCCCGGGACACTTCACGGAATTGCCGGCAATGGCCGCGGCGATGTATGTCCCCGAACTGCGTGGCAACTCGGCCGGGCGCGAGATTCGAATCACCGAGCCCCAACCCTAGTCCAAGCTCCCGGCGGATTCCGTGCGCAGGGAACCCGCCGGACGGCCTGCGGCCTGGCGCTTGTGAAAAGTTTCACGAACAACTTGACCCGCAGGGGCTGCTTGATAGTTTGCGGTTGAAATCTGCAGGAAACGCTCGCTGATGAACTCCATGAACACGCTTCTGAAACTGGCCGTCGGGATGTCCGCCACGGCCGCGCTCGCCTCCGCCGCCGAAATCACCGGCAGGGTCACGCTCAAGGGGACGCCGCCTCCGGAAAAGGTGATTGGCGCGGTGAAGACGGATGCCAATTGCGGGAAGGTCGCCCAAGGCGAGGCCAAGACCCGGGTCTATGTGGTGGGCGCCGATGGCGGCCTGGCCAACACCATCGTGTTCATCAAGAAGGGACTCGAGGGCAAGGCGTTTCCCGCGGCGTCCTCAAAGGTGGAGATTGACCAGATTGGATGCATGTACATCCCGTACGTCTCCGCGGCGATGGCCGGGCAGACGATTCTGATCAAGAACTCGGATCCGTTCATGCACAACGTGAACGTCCAGCCCAAGGTCGCCGGCAACAAGGGCTTCAACATCGCGCAGGCCACCCAGGGCAAGACCGATGAGAAGGTGTTTGAAAAGCCCGAGATCGGGATCCGGTTCGCGTGCAATGTGCATCCCTGGATGATCGCCTACCTGAGCACGTTTGAGCATCCGTTCTTTGTGGTGACCGACGAATCCGGTGCCTTCGCGATCCGGGGAGACATTCCGGACGGCAAGTACACTCTGGAGGCCTATCACCAGAAGGCCGGTTCGGTGACCGAGGAAATTGAGGTCAAGGGAGGCAAGGCCTCTGCGGACTTCACGGTCGAGGTGAAGCCCTCCTGAGGAGGCTGCATTCCGGGCCGAATTCCCATCCCGGGGATCCGGCCCTTTTTTCAAGGGATTCGCAATCACCGCTCCACGCAGTGTCCTCTCCCTCCGACCGCTGGCTCCCTTGGTATGCATACCTGACCGCCCTGGCCACCCTCGGACTGGTCTGTCTGGGCGGGTTGGTGACCAGCAAAGGTGTGGGGATGTCGGTTCCGGACTGGCCCACCAGCTTCGGGTACAACATGTTTGCCCTGCCGGTGAGCCAATGGTTTCACGGCGGGGTTTTTGATGAACACACCCACCGGCTCTGGGCCTCGATGGTCGGGCTGATGGTGGTTTTCCTGACGCGCTGGCTGGGTGGCCGGGCGGCACGGCGGCCGCTGGCAATCATCGGAGCCACCGAGATATTCCTCGGGATCGCGCTGCTCGGATTGGGGCCGGACTGGCGGGGTGCCGGACATTTCCTTGCCGGGATCGGCGGGGTTGTCGTGTTGGCGGCAGTTGTCTGGCACCAGGGCGAAGCGCGTGAGGCGCCCTTGCCGGCCCTGGGATGGCTGGCCTTCTGGGCGGTTCAATTGCAGGGACTTCTCGGCGGTCTTCGCGTGGTGCTGGACCAGTGGACCCTTGGAAATGTGACCCTCGGATTGCTCCTCGGCTTGGTGCATGGATGCCTTGGGCAGGCATTTCTCGTCCTGCTGGGCGTGATCGCCCTGCGGGTGAGCCCGTTCTGGTCGCGACTTGTCAGAAGTGGATCCGCGCAGGTCCCGCATCGCCTTGCGGCATGGGTGACCGCCGGGACGGTGCTGATTGTCCTCCAGTTGATCCTTGGGGCCAGCATGCGGCATCAGCACTCCGGGCTGGCCATACCGGACTTTCCGACAGCGTACGGACGCTGGTGGCCGGCGCTCGATGACGCCGCATTGCTGCGGTACAACCAGAACCGGATCGAGGAGTCCACCGTGACCGCCTTCCAGATCGTGCTGCAATTGCTCCATCGGTTGGGCGCCGTGGGCGTGCTCGTGGCCGTCGCGATGGCGTGCCGTGTGGGCACCCGTTGCGGGACATTGCCCCGGGTGGTGATGCGTGGACTCCGGTGCTGGCTGGGGCTGATCTGCATTCAAGCCGGCCTGGGAGCGGCGACGATCTGGACCAACAAGGCGGCGGATGTCGCCACGGCCCATGTCGCCATCGGCGCCCTCTCGTTGCTCATCGGTACAGGGTTGATTCTCGTCCTGCGAAAACTCAGTGTGCCCGTGCGCGTTCGGGACTTCCGGGAGACCGCAGCCCCGCTGGCGCAGCCGTTTGCCCGCTGATTATGGAATTCAAGGCCGCCGCCACCGTGCTTCCTGCCGCCGCCGCCGAGGCACGTGACAAGTCCGTCTGGGCAGTGGCTGCCGAGTTGGTGAAGGCACGGCTGACCCTTCTGGTGGTCCTCACGACCTCCGTGGGCTTCTATCTGGGTTCAACGGCACCCGTGGATTTTGGGCTCCTGCTGCAGGTGACCTTGGGCACGGCACTGCTCGCGGGAGGTGCGGCGGTCCTCAATCAGTGGATGGAGCGGGAGTTCGACGCTCGCATGCGGCGCACGGCCGACCGCCCGCTCCCCTCCGGCCGCGTTGAACCCACGACGGCCCTCGCGGCGGGGATGCTGCTCTCCGTTGCGGGGACCGCGTGGCTGCTCCTGGCGGTCAACCCGCTCACCGCCTTGCTGGGGGTCGTCACACTCGCCACCTATCTGTTGGCCTACACCCCCCTCAAGCGCCGAACGATGCTCAACACGGTGGTCGGTGCCGTGCCGGGCGCCCTGCCGCCGCTGATGGGATGGACGGCCGCCACTGGCACCCTGGATGCCCCCGGCTGGGGGTTGTTCGGCATCCTCTTTTTCTGGCAACTGCCGCATTTCATGGCGATTGCCTGGCTTTACCGCGACGACTACGCCGGGGCGGGCTTTCGCATGCTGTCGGGCAACGATCCTGATGGCCGCCGTACGGCGGCCTCCGCCGTGCGCAATACGGTGGCGCTTTTTGCCGTGAGCCTGTTTCCGTTCCTGTTCGGCCTTTCGGGACGATGGTATCTCGCGGGGGCGGTCGTCCTGGGCGCTGGATTCCTGGCCGCGTCCATTGCGTTCGCGGCACATCGGACCCTTCCAACCGCCCGCCGACTCTTTTTCGCGAGCATCCTCTACTTGCCGCTATTGCTGGGACTTCTGGTTATGGACAAGCCAAGCCGGAAATTGACTTCTCCGAGGTCCGGGTCGCTAGCATCGCCGCCGTCCAGCGGTACGCTGGTCCCGATGGTTTCGAATCCGTTGCACTGACATTCCATGCAGACCGCCCTTACCCACTCGGGCGTCGGCCCGGCCCACGCCGGTTCGGCCGCGCACGACACCCACGAACAGGGATTCCTGTCGAAGTACGTCTTCTCCACCGACCACAAGATCATCGGGATCCAGTACGGGCTCACCTCGCTGCTGTTCCTGTTCTTCGGGTTCATGCTGATGCTGGCGATGCGCCAGCAGCTCGCCTATCCCAACGAGCCGATCCCGGTGGTGGGCACCCAGCTCAACAAGATCCTTGGCGATGACATGGTGTCGGCCCAGGGAGCCATGGGGGCGGATCTTTACAACGCCTTTGGGGCGATGCACGGCACCATCATGGTCTTCCTTGCGATCGTGCCGCTGGCCTTCGGCGCCTTTGGAAACTACGTGACCCCGCTCCAGATCGGGGCGCCGGACATGGCCTTTCCGAGGCTCAACATGGCGAGCTACCACTTCTTCTTCTGGGGCGGCGTGGTCATGCTGGCCAGCTTCTTCATTCCCGGTGGGGCGGCGAAATCCGGATGGACCAGTTACTCCCCTCTGGCGACGCTTGCCGATCCCAACAACTACATCAACGGCCAGACCCTGTGGCTGATCGGCATGGTGTTGCTGATCACCTCCTCGCTGCTGGGTGCGGTGAACTTCATCGCCACCATCATCCAGCTCCGGGCCCGGGGCATGACCTGGATGCGCCTTCCGTTTTTCGTCTGGGCCCAGTTCGTGACCGGCTTCCTGCTGCTGCTGGCGTTTCCGCCGCTCGAGGCTGCCGGACTGCTTCAGTTGTCCGACAACCTGCTCGGCACGTCGTTCTTCCTGCCCACCGGGCTGGTGTATAATTCCACGCCACTCGAGGTCTCCGGCGGTGGCAGCCCGCTGCTCTGGCAGCATCTCTTCTGGTTCCTGGCGCATCCCGAGGTGTACGTGCTGATCCTGCCGGCGATGGGCATCGTCGCGGAGGTCATTGCCAACAACACCCGCAAGCCGCTCTGGGGCTACCGCTCCATGGTGTATGCGGTGCTCGCGATCGGCTTTCTGGCGTTCATCGTGTGGGCTCATCACATGTACATGACGGGCATGGGCACCAAGATCGCCACGTTCTTCCAGACGACCACCATGATGATCTCGATCCCGTCGGTGATCATCCTGACCGCGCTGTTCATCTCCCTCTGGGGCGGTTCCATCCGGTTCAACACCCCGATGCTCTTCGCCCTGGCCTTCCTGCCGATGTTCGGCATCGGGGGGCTGACCGGGCTGCCGCTGGGTCTCAACGCCTCGGACATCTACCTGCATGATTCCTACTACGTGATCGGGCACTTCCACTACGTGGTCGCGCCGGGAACCATCTTTGGCCTCTTCGCCGGGGTGTACTTCTGGTTCCCGAAGATCACCGGGCGGATGATGAACGAGTTCTGGGGCAAGGTGCACTGGGGCGTGTCGCTGGTGGCGATGAACCTGATCTTCGCGCCGATGTTCATCCAGGGCATCCGGGGGATGAGCCGCCGGATGTACGACGGCGGCGCCACCTACTTTGAGGCGGGCGTCGGTGCGGATCCCGGGATCCTCTGGCTGAACAAGTTCATCACCCACGCGGCGGTGCTGCTCGCCATCGGGCAGATTCCGTTCATCATCAATTTCTTCTGGAGCATCGCCCGTGGGCAAAAGGTGACCTCGGACAATCCGTGGCAGGCGACCACGCTGGACTGGCAGACCCCCACGCCGCCGCCCCATGGCAACTTTGCCCAGACGCCGGTGGCCTATCGCGGGCCCTACGAATACAGCGTGCCGGGCGCGAAGCAGGACTTCACGCCGCAAAACCAGCCCAACTAAGCCCGCCGCCGTACGCACATCCCGCATCCGCCTTCCTGATTCCATGGAAATCCCCTACGCCGTCAAACCCCGGCCCGACACCGGACTCTACAACGCCAAGGTCGGGATCTGGCTCTTCCTGGCCTCCGAGGTCATGCTCTTCGGGGCGTTCTTCTCGACCTACATTCTGCTTCGGGTCCAGGCCCCGCCGGGATTCTGGCCCGAGGTCGCCCTCGCCTGGCCCCACGGCCTCCTGAACATCCCGATCGGTACGTTCAATACCGCGGTTCTCATCACCTCCTCGGTGACCGTTGTCATGGCGTGGATCGCGCTCAAGCAGAACGACTTCGTGCGGTTCCGGCGCTTCATGGCGGTCACCATCGCCTGCGCCCTTGGCTTCCTGGTCATCAAAACTTTTGAGTACAAGGAGAAGTTTGGGCATTACGTGATTGAGCTGAACAACGGGTCGCGAATCACCGGTCACCTCGATGTCAGCGGAAAGTCGCCGATGTTCTGGACCCTCGCCAGTGTGAAGGGGGCCAATCTGGAGACCCTCAAGGTGATTGAGGACGTGCCCAACAGGTTTCGGTTTCCGGTTGGCCACGCTATTCCAGACCCCATCCGCAAGGCCCACGCCGAGGGGGTTCATCACGTTGATCGGAGCATCCCCGTCTCGGAGATCGCCAGTGTCAAGGCCTTCATACCGTCCACGCATCCCTTTTTTGCGATCTACTTCACGATGACCTTCCTGCACGGCCTGCACGTGCTTGGGGGGGCCCTGGTGCTCTTCTACTTCGGGTTCATTGGCTCCCGCATGTGGAAGACCGATCCCGAGCGCTTCACCAACCGCATCGAGGTGGGTGGACTGTTCTGGCACTTTGTGGACCTGGTCTGGATCTTTCTGTTCCCGGTCGTCTACCTGCTTTGATCTCAACGCGCCCCGTCTCCATGAGCGATTCCCAACACGCCGTCCCCGCCGCGCAGGCCCAGGGCCATGCGCACGCCCATCACGACTATGACTTCGCCGCCCACAAGAAGGTCTATTGGGCCGTGGGGGCCGCGCTCCTGGTCGGCACCCTGATCACCGTCCTCGCCCGAGAATGGGAGTTCAGCAGCGTCGCGCTCACCGTCGCGGTCGCGCTCTTCATTGCGACCGTGAAGGCGTTTCTGGTCTGCGCCTACTTCATGCATCTCCTGTCCGAGCGGAAGGCGATCTACCTCGTGTTGGCGACGACGGCCGCATTTGCGGTGGCGATGGTTGCCCTCATCTTGTTCTCGGACATGGATCCCATCCCGGGGACCCAGCCCAAGATTTCGTATGTCCCTTAAGACGTTCCACATCGTGTTCGTCTCGGTCTCCATCCTGCTCGCCCTGGTGGTTTCAAGCTGGTGTTTCGGCAACTATCGCGACTCGGGCACGGGGCTCGACCTCGCCTGGGCGGTGGTCTGGTTGATCGCCGCCGCCGGCCTGGGCGTCTATGGCAGGGTGTTTCTAAAGAAGTTTAAGGACATCAGCTACTTGTGAATCGGCTCCTCCAGACTGCATTCGTGGTTGCCCTTGCGGCGGTGATGGCCTCGCCCCGGCTGGAAGCCTGCGCCTCCTGTTTCGGCCGCACGGACTCGCCCCTCGCCCACGGGATGAATGCCGGGATCCTGTCGCTGCTGGTCGTCATTGGCACCCTCCTCGGGTTGATCGCGTCATTTTTTGTCTTCATCTGCCGCCGGGCCGCCCGCATTCAGGATCCGGCGATGGATGGGTTTCCCTCCCAAACTGATTCCGTTTCGTCCCAGTCATGAGTTTCTGGAACTATTTTATTCCCCCCTCCAACGCGGCGGCCCACGGCGGCAGCATTGACAACCTGATGCTCTACTTGCACCTCCTGATGGCGGTGCTCTTCGTCGGCTGGCTGGGGTACTTTCTGGTGGCGCTTTGGCGTTTCCGGGGGTCTGCCAACCCACGGGCCGACCACGTGGGTGCGCGCTCGCATTTTTCCACCTACGCCGAGGTCGGTGTCGCGGCGGTGGAGGTGCTGCTGCTGCTGGGGTTTGCAGTGCCCCTCTGGGCCAAGGCCGTGGATCAGTTCCCGGTCGCCACCGGGAACCCGGAGACCGACCCGATCGAGGTGCACATCATGGCGCAGCAGTTTGCCTGGAACGCCCATTATCCCGGACCGGATGGCAAGTGGGGGCGTCAGGACATCGAGTTCGCGGGCTCCAACCCGTTCGGGTTGGATCCCAAGGATGAGGACGGCCAGGACGACGTGGTCTGTCTTCGGGAGCCGTTTGTGCTTCCGGTGAACCGGGATGTCATCTGCAGGGTGTCCTCCATGGATGTCATCCATTGCTTCAAACTTCCCCGAATGCGCGTGACCCAGGATGCCATCCCCGGCCTCACAATTCCTGTGCATTTCAGGCCTGTGGAGACGGGGGACTACATGATCATCTGTGCCCAGCTCTGCGGAAACCTCCACTCAGGAATGAAAGGGGAGTTCCGCGTGGTGAGTGCGGAGGAATATGCGACCTGGTATGCCGAGAAGGCGGCGGCCGGCGGAGCCATCAGCTTTGAGTAGGTCCGTGTTGGTGCGGGTGGCCTGCGACCATCCGCTCCGGACGGCTGTCCGGCTCTGATCGTGAAGCGCTCTCAGCGACTGCTCTGGGTGGCGTTCGGTGCGGTCATGATCGCGCTCGTCGGGATTGCCCTGCAAAGGCAGTTCGCGGTGCCTCCACTGCCCGTATTGGGAACCTTGGGTCCCTTCCGGCTCACCAACCAGCTCGGGGCGGCGGTGTCCCCGGAACAGCTCCAGGGGTCGGTGGTCATCGCCAACGTGATCTTCTCGCGCTGCCCCGGCCAGTGTCACCGCCTCTCGGTGCAGATGGCACGAATCCAGAAGGCCACCGGTGATGGTATTCGGTTGATCTCCCTCACCGCGGATCCCGAGTTTGATGCTCCGGCAGTGTTGAAGGAGTACGGCAGTCGCTACGGGGCGCTGCCGGAACGCTGGTGGTTTCTCACCGGTCCCAAGGCGGAGGTGTACCGGGTGGCGGAAAAGGACCTTCTCTTCACAGTGCTCGACACCGGCGAGGTGAGTCCAAGGCTCGACGATCGGTTCATCCACTCCGGAAACTACGTCCTTCTCGACCGCAGCGGACGCATTCGCTCCGTGGTTCAGTCCGAGGAACCCGGTTCGGAGTCCCGGGTCGTGGAACTCGCCGAGCGTCTGCGTCGGGAATCCTGGCCATGAATCTTGCCGATTCTCCGCCCCTGAACGCCTCGCTGAACGCCCTCAGCGCCATGCTGCTCGCCGCGGGATGGGTGTGCATCCGTCGCGGGCGGCGGGAGGCGCACCGCACCTGCATGGTGGCGGCGTTGCTCAGTTCCACCGCCTTTCTGGCCTGCTACCTCTGGTATCATTTCCAGATGCAGCGGCTGCATGGACGCGCCCACACGGCGTTCGTGGATCCCGCGTGGTTTCGTCCGGTCTATCTGGCAATTCTCGTGACCCATCTGGCCGGGGCCTTTGTGATCCTGCCTCTGGTGGGCGTGACCTTATTCCGGGCGCTCCGTGGCGAATTTGACCGGCACCGCCGCATCGCGCGCTGGACGCTGCCCATCTGGCTCTATGTATCGTTTACCGGCGTGGTCATCTACCTGCTCCTGTACCGGATCTTTCCACAGGCCACCGCTGCGGGAGTCGCCGGCGGATGAATCCCGGTGACGCGGCGTCCGGGAGCGGTAGGATTCGCCGGACTCGTGGGAATTTCTCCCAAGGATTTTTCGGTCCTCCAGGGACGGCTCTCGGGCCGGCGTCCCGGAGCCTCGCCAGCGCCCGGTCCGTCCGCACCGCCCGTGGACTGCCGGCGGGTGTTGGGCATTGATCCCTCGCTCCGGGGCACCGGACTTGGGATCGTGGATTTTGGGACCGCCGGACCGTCGGCCCTGCATCAAGAGACGATCCGGTGTCCACCGGGTTGGACCCGGAGCCGCTGCCTGGGCCGGATCGCCACGGTGGTCCGGGATCTGATCGCGCGGCATCAGCCCCGGGTGTGTGTCGTCGAGGGGCTGTTCTTTGCGCAGAACCTCAAGACGGCGATTACCATGGGCGAGGCCCGGGGGGCGGCGTTGTCGGCGGTGGGGGCGGCGGAAATTCCCGTGTATGAGGTGGCGCCCCGCCAGGTGAAGCTCGCGATCGTGGGTTACGGCGGGGCGCAAAAGATTGCCGTGGCGAAAATGGTGCAGCGCCTGCTTGGGCTGGCGGAAGTGCCGGATGCCGATGCCGCCGACGCCCTCGCCCTGGCCCTGGCGTTCGGCAACGAGTCGCGGCGCCGGACCGCACCGGGGCGGAAGCCCTTGTGACTTCCGTGATGTTCGTTTGAGGGCCGGCTAGGGCATGCCGCGACGGGACGTTGGACGGCGCTCGGAGGAGGGCGGGGGCGGAGCGGAGGTGCGGGTCTCCAGCGTTTTGCGCAGCTTTTCCAGGTCGTCGCGGAGCGACCGGTTGTCCTGCTGCAATGACATCACTTCGCGGCGCAATTCCCCGAGGTCGGCAGAGGCCGGACGCTTCTCCCGCAGGTCCCGGACGGCCTGCGTCGCCGCCGTGGAGACGCCGGGTTCCCCTCGGACCGTACCGGCCACGGTTTGCAGCGGTCCGATGGCCACCGGATCCCCCAAGGTTCCCAGTCCGCGGATCGCTGCCAGCTGAACCGTGCGTTTCGGATGGTCCAGGTGCGCCAACAGGAGGTCGCGCGTGCCGGAACGATCCACGGCCTCCCGGTCGAGCGTTGCGACGGTGTCCATCGCGGTTGCCAGGGCCTCGGCCTGCCACGCCGTCCCATGGCTCACGATGGCCGCCCGCACCGCCGCCACCGCCGCGGGATCTCCGTGACTGCGTAGCGCGGACAGGGCGGCCTGCAGCCGGATGTCGTCGTGGGAGGTTCCCTGAAGCTCGGGTTCCAGGCGGCCGCGGACCGCCGGGTCCGGATAGGCGCCCAACCCGCGGAGCAGGGCCGCGGCGATGGCGGGATTGGACTCCCGGCCCAGCGCCTCCAGGAGGGCGTCCCGAACCTGCGGGCGATAGAAGCCGGCAAGGGCATTGAATACGGCAAGGCGCACGCGGGCATCCGGCTGTTCCCGCGCCGCCAGCAGCGCCTCCAGGGCGGCGTCGGATCCCGTCTCGCGAAGCACCTGCGCCGCGTCGCTGCGGACGCCGTGGAAGGGGTCTTCACGCAGCACCCGGCCAAGCTCCTGGATCGCCTCGTCGTCCTTTCGCTGGCCCAGCGATTCGACGGCGCGCAGCCGGCCCACCACGTCATGGGAAGCCGCCAGGATCGGACGCAGCATCGCACGCGGCGGCTCGAACCGGATGTCGGCCAGTAGTGCGAGGTCGGGATCCACCCGGACGGTTTCGGGCTGGGAGGGCAGGGGAATCTGATATTCCTCCTGTTTGCGATGAACCCGCAACACGTGATCCACCGTCGTGCCCGCGACCTCAAACCTCACGGTCAGGGGCACGTCGAAGAGGAGCACCCGGTCGTTGACCTCCTGCGTCTGGAGCACCCGGATGCCGGCCTGCCGGACCGCCTCATTCCACGAATACTCAACCTTCAACTCCGGGTGGCGGGCGTGATAGACGTACTGGTCAAAGAAGGCGTCCCAGGAGCGTCCGGAAACGTCCTCGAACACCCGGACCAGGTCGCCCGTGACCACGTGGCCGCCGGCGTGCCGCTCCAGGTAGGTCTGGACGCATCGGCGATACAGGTCGTCGCCGAGCTGGTGGCGGAGCATGTGGAGGATCCAGGCGCCCTTGGGATAGGCCCGGTACCCGAATTGCTCCATGGGGCTGGCGTACTGCCTCCAGACGATCGGGGTGCGGTCCTCGCGGGCGGCCAGGACCGCCTTGAGATTACCGCGCATCAGCAGGCGGAACTCATCCTCGCCCAATGCGTGACGTGCCTGGAGCGCGTCGTAATACGTGGCGAATCCCTCGTTGAGCCACAGGTGGCTCCAGTCCTTGCACGTCACGAGGTCGCCGAACCACTGGTGGGCCAGTTCATGCGCGACGAGGCCGCGGCTGCTGCGGGTGTTTTCGAACGCATCGGTGAACAGCGTGTGGTGGGAGAGCGTGGTGAGGCTTGTGTTTTCCATGCCACCCGCCGTGAAGTCATCCACGACCACCTGGTCGTACTTGGCCCACGGGTAGGGCACCCCGAGCTCCTGCTCGAAGAACGCCATCATCGCCGCCGTGCCCCGGAATGAATTGGTCGCGGCGGCAATGCGCGACGGCGGGGTGTGAAAGGCCAGGGGAATCCCGCCGTGGCGATCCTCCAGGGTGGAAAAGTGGCCGGCCACCAGGCAGACGAGGTACGCGACATGCGGCTGGTCCTGGACCCAGCGATGCGCCGTCAGTCCGGTCACGGCATCGCGTTCCGTTCCCGCAAACCGCCCATTGGCAAGCGCCTTCATGCCATCCGGCAGGCGGCAGATGATTTCGCTGGTAAAGCGTTCATTGGGCGCGTCGAAGCAGGGAAACCAATGCCGCGCCTCCACCGGTTCGCCCTGGGTCCAGAGGTGGGTGTCCCCTTCGCGGTAGCCCTGGGCGGGAGTCCGGAAGTACAGGCCCTGCCGCGGGGAGGCGTGGTAGCGGACCGTCACGGTGACCTCGGTGCCGAGGGGCACCGGAGGCGCGAAGGTGAGGACCAGACGGGCATCGTCGTACGCCCAACCGGCCACCGGTGCGCTGGATTCCACTGAGTCAAGCCCCAGGTCCACGGCGTCGAGGGCGAGTTCGGTCATCGGGCGCGCCACCGGAAGGCACTGCAACGTGGTCGTCGCCCGGAGGGTGCGGGTGCTGAAGTTCGGGGTGACATCAATGGCCAGATGGGTGATGTCGGCGGTCCGGTCGGGCGCATAGTGACGTCCGCTGGCGGGTCCCTCGGGTGCGGCCGCGAGGAGCCGCTCGCAATGGCGGCATTGGAGTCCGGCCAGCCATTCCTCCGCCCGGAGACTTCCCAACAACATCAGCAGCACCACGGCGCATAGGTGCAGCCAATGAATCCGTCCCACCAGCCTCCGCGCGTTATGGTGCATCCGACGTGGCTACCGGAAGATCGTGGACGTGTCAGGTGAAATTGGATTTGGGGTCTGGGTGCGGATGCCCGGGCGCCCACTTCAGATGTCTCGGACGCGATGGGTCCGGGTGGGTGGGATGATCGGCGCGTGCCGCCGGTGGTTGGCCCGGTGGGGAGAGGCTCCTGCCGAGCCGTCCGCGCAACCAGGAGCCGGGCCTGTGGGGACTACACTCGCGTACGGGAACGATGGGAGCCACCGATGACCTGTCTGTCCCTTTGTTGCTACTTTGCGGAGCTGAAGCAGAAACCGGCAGCAGGGGCGGCCGCGAACGGATACCGGATCATGCTGGTGGCCGCAGTCTGAGTGGAGCTGCGCGGAGATCTTTTTGAACCTGTCACCTTAACGGCGAAGCTTCTTCGAGACGGGAGCGGGTCGAGTGGCTGTCGAAGGCCGCCAGAGGGGGCAGGGATCCCAGTGCACTAACTGATTCCAATGTGTCGCTGGCAGGCCGGCGTCCATCGGCTGAGCGGGCTTCAGTCGGTGAGGACTTGCTCTTAGTTCGGCCTCGGGCAGATCTCGATCAAGAACTCGCCGTCGCGGAGAGACGCGGGATCGTCGCCCTGAGGGACGGAGACCAGAGGCTGCAGAGCGGAGGCTTGAGGGGGGTGGGGATCGGGCCGGGGCGAAGGTGGCGGGTCCACGCCGGAGATTGAGATGGCGAAGGGTATCAACGGGGTGCATCCAAACTGTTGATATCTTAGGCTGGATCCGGGTCCTTTTGCGCAGCATCAGGACGCGGCGGGTGGCGACAGCAAATCGGTGGTTTCCTGGAACAGCGCGCGCGGGAGTTGATGGGGGGCGTGAATCCCGGGCGAGGAGCAGCGACGGGGCGGTGGTGCTCCGGGAGATCCTGGAACTCGACTCTGCTGCTGCAGCCCAGGCCGCGACCCCTTTCCGCGCCGCGCTGTCCAACCACCCCAGGAGTTCCCGCCATGGCACCCGGCTTGGAGAGCAATTGTCATTGGTTAGATGCGACCCCATTGCACCACTACGGTGCTATTTCTCCAATTTTTCACCCGCAACGCCCCCGTTTCATTGGGGTTTTCACTCGGCCGCCACGAGAAAATTCCCATGTTCTTCTCTCAGGATCGAAGGTCGGGCTAGGAAGCGCCGTCTCGTCAATGGCCCGGGCACAGTGGAGCCGTGGTGCGGCATCGGACTCATGGAATCGCGGACCGATGGCGGACTCCACATCGCCCAGGGGGAATTTAGGATTCATCGTGGCGATCTGCAGGATGCTTCAACGTGCGAGCCGGATCTTCATCTCCAGCGGGCCCAGATCCAGGGGGGCGTCCGGATCGGCGGGATCCGGTTCCGGAACGGTCACTGCGCAGCTCACGGTGCCCTGCCATGACGCGGCCCGTGCGTCCCAGGGGATCTGTCGCGCGGCATCCGCGGGACGGGCCCACACCCACAATTCATAGTCTCCGGGCGGCACGCCTCGCACGGAGAAGCTACCGTCGGGATCCAGCTCGACCGTGTAGCTGGCACGCAACCTGAGATGAGCGCGGCCTTCTTCAGTCCGGATCCACCCGTACCGCCACCGCTGACGCGCCTCGGCCGTAAGCCCGGCGGGCGGTTCGATGATCGGAATCTTCTTCGAAAGGACGCGGGTGCCGACATGCCGCCGCCAGTCGCCCACGGACACGGGTTCCGAGGGCGTCACTCGGCCGGTGACAAGGCGCCCCAGAGGATCCGGTTCCCCCACAGTCACGGTCGCCGACCGGCCGGAAGTCACCGTGACCGGGGTCTCATCCGTGAAGGAAATTCCCAGGCCCGGGTTGAGATAAAGCAGGTAGTCCCCGCCAGGCACCCAGGTCATCAGGAATCGGCCGGCGGCATCCGTTCGCTGCTGAAAGGTCGCCACGTCCGGGCTCACGCAGCCTGCCTGGAACAGAAAGCTGGGTTCGCTCAGGACAACGTCGAGTCCCGGCTGCGGCTGTCTGTCCCGGCTCACCACGCCCTCGATGGATCCAAACGGTTCCAGACGGATCGTGGCCGGACCGTTTCCCGGGATGCCCGCAAGTCCGAAACCAAGAACGGAGACCGCGACCACCGTGTGGGGCGCCCGAACCACCGGAAAGGCAAACCGTCCCGCGTCGTCGGTCACGGTGTGGATGCCGCCTTCACGGCGCAGGAAGCGTCCGGGCCCGAGGGTCACCGAAGTTTCCAGCGTGCACAGCGCCACCTCGGCACCAGCCGCGGGGGTCCCGTCTGCATTCAGCACGACACCCCGCACGGCGTGGTTGGGATCCTCACGCCGAAGCTCAAAGTCACAGCGTGGACGGCCATCAGGCCCAGGCACAGGATGGCCGAGGGTGGTCTCGTACCCCTCAGCCTCGATCCGGACCACCGGTTCGCCGGCTTCGTCGAAGTCCAGACGATACGCTCCATCGGTTCCGTAAAAAAGCTGGCTGCGGTCGAAGTTCGGAAACTCCCGTCCGTTTCCAGGAATGGCCTTGAACCGGGCGACCGGCTCTCCGGTCGTGGCGTCCACGACCGCGCCGGCGACCACCAGAACCGGATGCAAAACCATCGTGTGTTCAGGGCCGTCCACCGTCAGCGGAACATTCCGGGCATACTGATGGCCGGGGGCATACGCCGTGAAGGTGAACCGGCCCCCGGGCGGTGCGCTGCGCCACTCGATGCGTCCTTCGTCATCGGAGCGTCCGTCCCATCCAAGCGCCCCTTCACCAAAACCATCCTGCAGCGCCAGCGTGGCGCCGGCGATGGGATCGCCATTGGGAGTGACCATTCGGACACGCAACACGCCGCCCGGGTGTAGGGACACACGCACGGGTCCTTCACGGCCGGCGTCAAACCGCCGAGGCGCGTAGCCGTCCGCAGTCGCCACCAGCCGGATGCTTCCCTGCCGCAATGGCCCCAGACTGAACTCGCCATGGATATCGGTAGTCACGGCAGCCTCATGCCACGAGGTCGCGATCCGGGCATCCGGGACCGGCTCCCCGGACGCATTGACGACCTGACCGTAAACGATCATCCCGGGCTGCATCGTGGTCACCATGCGTCCGGCGGCCACCAGGGCGAGGACCTCCTGTCCCACCGCGGTCGCGTCGTCGCGGTTGACAGCCAGGGAATCCTCGCGGGCGTAATCCGGATGTTCGAATTCGAACGCAAACCGGTCCCGGGCCGGCGGAATTGTGGCACAAGTCCAGCGTCCTTTGGCGTCGGTCACGCCCACCCGGAGCCGCCGCATAAATCCCAGCCGTTCTCGATCCTCGTCCGGTTCCCGCCACGACGTGTCGCTGAGGTGGTAGGCCAACCAGACCGTGACGCTGGGGACGGGACGCCCCCGGCCGTCCACCACAATGCCACCCACGGTGTCGGCACGACCCAGCCGCAACGTGTACTCCTCGGGCCGGGGATGCTGCCAACGGGCATTCCAGGTAAAGAAGCGGTTCTCATAACCTGGCAGATGCGCCCCGGCATCCAGTCGCATCAGCACGCCGCGCGGCAATGGAATGACGCATTCCCCCGCCACGTCGGTCCTCAGATCTGCGGGTGCTATCCACTCGCCATCAGACACAAAATTGACCGGCACCCGGGCATCGGACAGCGGCTCCCCGGTGTCGGCCGCAACTACCCGGAGGCGGAACGTCCCGGAACCGGCAGACCGTTGAAAGCCAGTATTGGGATGAACGGACGATCCCGACTCCGGGGGTGAACTGAGGGCGGTTGCTGCCGAGACGGTGGGCTTCGGGCCGAAATTCCGCGGTGCAAGGACCACGAGGGCCATGACGGCCGCCGTTCCCAGGACTCCGACAGCGAGCTGCAACCGCGCCCGACGCCACGCGGACGCGACCTGTTGCGCCAGTCCTGCAGCTTCGTGCGGGATGACATCGCCGGCGACGCCCTGCGAGATGGCGGTCGCCAGTCCGGGCGGCGGGGCGGCACAGAGGCGATCGGCAAGCAGGCTGCCCAGCATCCCTGCCGTCACGGTGACGCCCTGGCGGAGCAGCACGCCGCGGAGCTTTTCAATGGCCCGGTTCACCCGTTTCCTGGCCGCCTCCTCCGTGAGGCCGAGTGCGTTGGCGACCTCGCGGTGGTTTCGGCCCTCGCCAAAGCGCAGCAGGAGGGCATTGCGGTCGGCGGCTCCGAGTCGGGACAGCGCCTCATCCACTTCGGGGGCAAGTTGGTCCCAGCGGGGATCCGGGGTATGGAGTTCCTGCATGGAGGCGGCTTCCTGTTCGCGTCGCTGCCGGCGGGCGTCGGCACGCAGCGCCCGGGCCGCCACGAACCGGGTGGTCTGGAACAACCACCCCAGGAGCAACCCGCGGCGCCCCAGGGAACCGGCCTTCCGCGCGAGCAGCAGGAAGACCGCCTGGGCCACATCCGCAGCCAGGGCATCGTCGCGGACCTGCCGCCTGGCGGCGGCATGCACGAGTCCGAGGTGACGATCCACCAACCGCGAAAACGCGGCCTCCGATCCATCGCGGGCGTAGGCGTCGAGCAGTTGCCAGTCATCCATGGGAGTCATGCGCTTGTATCCGGAGAATCTCCGCAGCGAGGTCCGTTTGGGACACTGGAAATCGGTGCCGCTCAATCCCGCACCTTGCGCCTGCGGGAGTCCGCGTCCACAAACACGTCGGCGCCGGAGCTGAGGTCCATGGTTGCCTTGCTGCTCGCAACCCTCGCGGTCCTTCCACCAACGGGTGGTGATCCCCGCACGGCCCCCGGATTGCGGTTAAGGATCTGCGACCCGCCGTCCTGCGGCGGTCCTCACGGTCCGCAAAACTCCCGCCGAACCGACACCCGAAGTCGTCCCGGGCGCTCGTTCCCTGCCTGCGTGCCGCTGGACAGCTACTTACTAATTCGTTGACCATGAATTTCCTGCATCTGCCCCAAAACCTTGCACCCAGGGGGCCGGCGCCTCACGCGTATCTCGAGTGGACTGGCGTTGTGTCTGGCGTTCGCCGGATGTCATCGCCATTCACACACGGACCCGTCCCCGCCTCCACAAGAGGCACAACAGCAGACCGCCCACTCGGATGACCTGCAGCTCTACCTGGAACATCCACCGCTCAGCGCTGGTCGGGCAGCGCGGCTGGTCGGACACGTATCAACGCTGCCGTCCAGCACCCCTCGCGAAGGTTGTCTCCTGGAACGTCGCGCGGGAGTTGATGGGGGGCGTGAATCCCGGGCAAGGAGCAGCGACGGGGCGGTGGTGCTCTGGGAGATCCTGGGACTCGACTTTGCTGTTGCAGCCCAGGCCGCGACCCATTTCCGCGCCGCGCTGTCCAACCACCCCAGGAGTTCCCGCCATGGCATCCGGCTTGGAGATCCATCGCCGTTATATTAGATGCGACCCCAGTGCTCCACTAGTCAATGACGGAATACACGTCCTCTTGGAAAGATCGTTATGTGCTGAGTCCGTGAATACGGGCTGCTCCCTGGCTCCACGACGCTCATTTCGGAGCGATGTCATCGGAACTTCCATTTGCCGCTGCGACCCAGCGGATGCCTTCCAGCACGTGCTGGCGGACAAAGGGCGTGCTCAGCGAGCGAAGATCGTGGCCGAACTCGGTGTAGAAAAAGCGCCCACCTGTCGCCGGCTCGTTCGTCCAGGAGATGGGATGATCCTCGCCCATCGGTTCGCCGCCGCGCGTCTTGAACCATTCGCGCACCGGCGTGTAGGTGCTTTCGTCCACGCGGAGCAGCACCTGGAATCCCGGAAGCCCGGTCACGGAGCGGTCGTGGTTCGTCCAGTCCGCCTCAATCCAGAACTCTGCGGGTTGCCCTTTCACGGTGGGGTGGTTCCTCGCGGCGGGATCCACGATCACCCTGGCCTTGGTAAACTCCGAATCGCTGTTGAAATCACACCCTCCCAGCTCGTTGAGCCATGGCCAGCCGGTTTGACGAACCAGGGCTGCATGCAGCCCGACGATACCCTTCTTGCCATTGCGAAACCACCCCTCAACCGACCGTCGCTGTTCCTCCGGGATGATTTTGTCGAGTTCATTGGCGTTGTTGAGCAGGAGCACGTCGTATTTCTCGAGCACATGCGGCATGAGATCGTTTGGATGCTCCGTGATGTCGACCTCCAAGCTGTTCTCATGGCCGAGCAGCACCAGCCACCGGTTGATGCCGGGGATGTCGGGATGCCGGTAGTAGGCCGTGCCGGAGAAGACTAGCACCTTGATGCGATCCCCGCCCAACGCGGCGGGCGCGACGGGATCGTGAGCCAATGCCACATGGGCTGGCGAGGATAGGAACAGGGTCGTCAGGAGTCGCAGCAGGTGTTTCATCGGCCCTGACAACTTACCGAGGGCGAAGCGCCTCGGCAACCGTCCGCGACGTGCCCGATTCTTGGAGAAGTCCGCCCGAGAGAAGGCGGATTCACCACGAAGGGCCCGACGGAAACAGCCGTCGTTCCGGCTGCACGCGTCCGCACCAGATCCATCCTGACCGGCGAGCCAACGTCGCCTTCGACTTCGTGAACTTCGTGCCGTCGTGGTTGGTTGCACGGCGAATTGGGACTTGGGCTCAGGAGTTGTCGCGCTCTACGGGCAGGTTAGTGATTCGAGCATGGTGTCTCCCGAATCTGAAAACGGGCCACCGGCAGCGGTCGTCCGGAGCCTGTCGCCTTCTCCGCGCCTCTGCGTGCGATCCATCGTGCGTGAGCCTCCACGGGACGGGGCTTGGTCACACGGCGGCGCGGGTCATCGGCACACCCTACGGATTCGAAATGGGGAGCGGGCCGGAAACGGCCGGTGGCGTGTCCGTCCCGTACACGCGATGGGGGATCGGGGCGCCCAGGATCTCGTGGTGCGCCGCGGCGGGAACTTCCGGGTCAAGCTTGAGAATGGCCCGGGCACAGGTCAAAAGGCCGTTCACCTCGATCCCCAGATCCGTTGTCTGCGTGTATACCGCAGCGGCCAGTCCGGACGAGCCGATCAGGGGTTGAAGCTTTCGGAGAAGGTTGAGGTACGCCGCGGATGGTTCCTCCCTGGTGTTGTCGCTCTTGTATCACCAGTTCTTTTCAGTCTGCCAGGTCTGCCTGGCGACGGGCAGCCCCAGACCGCCGTACTCGCCACGCACACCAGCCCGACGTGTTTCCTAAGGAGACGCGGCAGGTCCAGGATCCGTGGGGATGTCATGCACGTCCCCTCAGCCGCGGTTGGTCCAGCGGTGGGTTGCCATGCCAGATCGGTGGCGTCCTGTGACGGCTCGCGGGAATTGATGCGGGGCGTGAATCCCGGGCAAGGAGGAGCGCCGGGACAGTGGTGGTCTGGAAGAGCCTGGGACCGGAATCTGCTGCTGCCGCCCAGGCTGCGAACCCTTTTGGCGCCGCGCTCTCCGACCACCTCTGGAGTTCCCGCCATGGCACCCGGCTTGGGGACAAGTTGTCATTGGATCCGTTGCGGCCCCGTTTCTCCGATCACTGATCCCAGAGGTTCGTTCACTTCAGTACGAGCCGTTGATTTTCCAACAGCCGTCCGCTTTCTTGAACACTTATCGAACGATCACGCGATAGCTGTCGGGATGGGATCGGTCGTCGGCGCCCACTTGGATCACCACGGCCTCATCTTCGGGACGTCCGCTGCTCCACATTCGGCTTTTTCGCGGGACACGGAACCAACGCCACGCGGCCTCCAGATCCCATTGCCGGAGAGCGTTCCAGCTTCGTTGGTGCGCGTCGCGGCAGACGAGCGACGCAATGCTCCGTCGGTCCTCCTTCGACAGATGGCCGGACAGCCCCGTGGGGAGCGCGACCGGACGAAGGGCCACGCAAAGCGCGACCACCGCCGCGCCGACCACGAGGCAGACGCTTTGCCAAAAGTAGGCCCGCCGTCGCGAGGTCACTCGACTTGGGACCAGCGATTGGCCGACGTCATCCGCCAACTCCGCCGCTTGATCGAGCGGGTGCCGGTGACCGGGAACGCTCGGCGCAGGGCGCATCGTGACGCGGAAAATCATTGGGGTCGCATCTAAAACTTTGATATCCCACGCCGGGTTAGGGCCTCTTGCGCATCATCAGGACGCGGCGGGTTCCCATGGCAGATCTGAGGTCTCGTCCAACGGCGCATGGGAGTTGACGGGGGACGTGACTTCCGGGTGAGGAGGAGCGGCGGGACGGTGGTAGATCATGGGGTTTTGAGACTTGAGTCAGACATTTCAAGATTACCCTCCAGTTCGCCAAGTCGGGTTACAGCCGGCCGGCGGTGAAAAGGAACGCGGGCGGACGGCGGCAGCGAGCGGCCTGCTCGAAGGCATATCCCAGCGCGAGTAATCGGGCCTCGCTCCATGCGGGTCCCATGAACGAAAGGCCCACCGGCAGTCCGCGGACGTAACCCGCGGGCACCGTGAGGTGCGGTGTGCCGGCAACCGCCGGCAGGGAGGAACAGCCTCCGCCCGGCGCGTCGCCCGCCACGGGGTCAATCAACCACGGCAACCCGGCGGTGGGCGCCACAAGTGCATCCAGGCGGTGACCGGCGAGCACCGCCTCCACTCCCTCCACTCGCGCAAGCCGCCGGCACTGTTCGCGGGCCTGGAGGTAGGCGGGATCCGTGAGGGGGCCTTTGGCCTCGGCCCGAAGGAACAGATCCTGGTCAAACAGCGCCATCTCCCGGTCCCGATGCCGCTCGTTGAAGGCAATGATGTCCGCCAGCGTCCGCACCGGCACCTCGTCGCCCCGGGTGGAGAGGTATGCGGCGAGGCCCGCTTTCAGTTCGTAAAGCAACACTTCCATCTCGGCGTCGCCAAATTGGCCAAGGGTCGGGATCGTCACGGGATCCACCAACACCGCGCCCAGTTCGCGAAGCAGCCCAAGCTGCCGCTCGATCTGGGCATCCACGAGCAGATGTGCCCCAAAGAACTGTCGTGCAACGCCCAGGCGCGCCCCCTGAAGCGCCTTGGGGTCGAGCCATCGGGTGTAGTCGGACTCGCGGTACCGGGAGGCCCCGAGGGTCGAAGGATCCTCAGGATCTTCTCCCGCCATGGCACCCAGGAGCAGTGCGGTGTCCGCCACGGTCCGGGCCATCGGACCCGCGGTGTCCTGCGTGGAGGAGATGGGGATGATGCCGCGGCGGCTGACCAGACCAACGGTCGGCTTGAAACCAACGACCGAGCAGGCGGCGGCAGGTGAGACCACGGACCCGTCGGTCTCGGTGCCAACCGCAGCGGCGCAGAATCCCGCGGCCACGGCGACCGCCGAGCCCGAGCTCGAGCCGCTTGGGGAACGATCCAGCGCGTAGGGATTCCGGGTCTGTCCACCGAGGGCGCTCCAGCCGCTGGACGATCGTGTGGACCGGATGTTCGCCCATTCGCTCAAGTTCGTTTTGCCGAGGATCAATGCGCCGGCATTTCGAAGCCGCCGGGTGACCTCCGCATCGCGCGGAGCCCGGGTTCCCGCAAGTGCCAGCGAACCCGCGGTGGTCGGGAGGCGGTCCCCGGTGTCCACGTTGTCCTTGAGGAGGATGGGCAGGCCATGCACGGGACCCAGCGAACCCTCCCGCCCCCGGAGTTCATCCAGCGCCTCGGCCTTCGCCAGAACCTCGGGATCCGTAACCAGCACCGCCCGGACTGCAGGTCCATGCAAATTGGTGGCTCGAATCGCGCGCAGGCACGCTTTCGCCAGTTCGTGGCTCGTCCGGCGGCCCGACACCAGCGCCCGCGACCACTCCGTCGCTTCTTCCACCGCTGTGGATGCGGCACCGTGCCTGAGAACGGGTGCGCGGGTGGCGCCGTGTGATCGCAAAGAGGACGTGGCAACTGCAGTACCCATGTACATCAATTTTTCGACAAATGTACGTCGCTTCATGAGCTTCGCATCCCGCAATCCCTTTCCTATGAACTTCCCGGCACCGTGAGGTCTACCGCCTCCGCGAGAATGTCCGGCTGCCAACCCAGCGGGTGTTGAAACGGTCATGCAAGGCATCGGATGGGAATGCCGGCCGCGGTTCGATCCCATGGCGTTGGTCATCCATGTCCCGCCACGGCAGCGGCTCGATGGTGCTGCCGTGCGCCACGTGATAGTCGGCATCCTTGTCCCACCCGGTGACGGCGAGGAACAGGTCACGCTCCTGACCGGAAGCGGGGGGCGGCAGGGCGCCCACCGAAAAACGGAGGGTCAATTCATCCCCGCCCGCCAGGATTACGAGACCGTTGTCATTGTCCGCCAACAGCTCCCCCACCGGACCATATCGCGTGGCCCAGCCCGATGGGGTGATGTGCCAGGGGGGGGTGGGGCGGACGTTCCCATATTCGGGTGTCAGCGGATCCGTCCAGGGGCGCTCCTCGAAAACACTGTATCCGCGCCAATGAAGATCGGCGGACGCAGGGGCAACGGAGACCCCCTGGATCGGCGTGATTTCGGTGAACAGGGCGATGCGGTCCCAGTGGATCTCGAAGGCCTGCCGCAGTCGCAGTTGTTGGGTGCCTTTGGGCAGCCGGTCGGTGAGGTCCACGTAGATGCCCTTGGTCTTGCCGGCCGGGGCGCCGACGGTGACGTCCACGACCTGCCAGCCGTCCGGCGTCCCGGCTTCCAGGACCGGGAAGGGGAAGGGGAACTCCGGCTGGTGAGACGCGGCGATGTTGGCCATGCCGCCACCAAAGCGCAGCCAGCCGGTGAGGGCCATGGCCAGCGGACCGCGCTCGGGCAGTTCCCCGAAGTCCAGGGTTACGACATGGGGTTCGGCGAGACCCCGGTACTGGGTTTCGCGGAGCTGGATTGGAGAGACGCGCCGGCCATCGGTTTCCAAAAGTGCCCGCGTGACGTCCGCGGAATCCTTGCCGTCCGCCGGGGATACAGTGGCGTGGCGTAGTGGAATGCGTCCCCCCAACTGGACCAGGCCGGGCGCCGCGAAGGGGCGTCCCGGCACCAGCTTCGATGTGGCGAACACCTCCGTGCCGGGCGCATGGTCCGCGATCACGAGGCGCGCCGAGTCGAGGTAGAGGATTTCACGCAGCTCCTCGGTGATCTGAAGCTCGTAATGGCCGTCCCGTGGCGCCAGGTCCCGGTCCGAGCCGAGACGCACCAGTTCATCGGGATCGGCTTCAATGTAGCGTCCCGGCGCCACCGGGAGTCCGATGGGCGCCGCGCCGAGGAGGTCGGTGATGAAGCGGTGGCGCGTGCCGTCCCAGGCATACAGGTAGGGACACGACCCGGTGGGCAGCACCAATTCGAAGACCACGAGGGGCTGCTGGCACTCGGTCGTCACTTCGGTGGTGTCGAGCCGGGTGTCGAACCAGCGGGTGCTCACGAGGTCGAGGACCGGACGCCGCCCCACCCCGATCTCAACGGGCAGTTGCTGGACGGTGCGGAGGGTCCTCCAGCCGCCGCTGGCAAACTCCACCTTGATGCCGAGCGCACTGGCATTGGACCGGTTGCCCAGCAGGCGAAGCTTCACCATCGCATTGGCGTTTCCGCCGTCGTTGCGCAGAAATCGCAGGCCCTCTCCCTCGACATCCACGATCCAGTCGGTGTCGCAGTCCCCATCAAAATCCGCGGCCGCGAAGTCACGGATGCGGCGGCCGCGGAACCCGTCCAGTCCCAGGGCGGCGGTGGTGTCCTCAAACCCGAGGCTTCCGCGGTTGCGCCACACGTGGAAGCCGTCGGCGCCCCAGGCCACCAGGTCGAGCCAGCCGTCGTTGTCGTAATCCAGTGCGCGCAGGCCTTCGATCTGGTGGCCCCGGGCCGCAAGGCGCCTGGGTTCCTTCACGCCGCTGAACCGGAGCTCGACGGCGCCGGCGGTGGCCAGGGCGACATCCATGCGCAGATCGTTGTTGAAGTCCCCGGTGGCCACGGCGCGCGCGACGGGCCAGTCCGGCGGCTGGTTGCTGGCGCTCAGGCCGCCGCCGCGGACGTTGAGAAGCAGGACGGGCGGCTGATGGCTCCGGGTGAGGAGCACGTCCGGCAGGTCGTCATTGTTGAGATCCTCGATGGTGATCTGCGTCACGTCGCTGACCGCGAACGGATCCGGCGCGCCCTCCGGGGCCCGGCGTTCGCGGAAGAGTCCGGTTCCCAGGTTGGTGAAGGCACGGAGGTTGCCCGCAGGATCGGCAAGGAGGAGTCCGAGTTTGCCGGTGAAGTCGAGGTCGGCCAGCGCCGCGGCGCGTCCGGCGGCGCCGGCCTGGCGCAGGCCCGAAAATGCGGTGACGTCGGTGAACAAGCCGTTGGTGGCGAATCGGAGCAGGGTCACTCCTTCCGGGCTGACCAGCAGGGCATCCTCATAGCGGTCGTTTTGTACGTCGCCCACGACCGCTGCGGCCACGGTCCCGGCGCCGGTCACGGGCAGGGGCTCCGCGGCGGCGGTGAACACGCCGTTCGAATTGAGGTGGAGGCGCACGCCCTCCGGCCCGACCAGGAGGAGGTCGTTCGCGCCGCGACGGTTGATGTCCAACAAGGCGATCGGACCCCGCAGCGCGCCGGCACCGGCTCCGAACGCCCGGGCGGTGTCGTCCACGAACCGGACCCTCACCCCTGCGGGTCCGGGCTGCTCAAGTTCGAAGGGCGCGCGGATCGCGGTGTACTTGCTTCGCTCGAACTGGGCCGGGTCGTCGGCGCCACCGACCTTGCCGGCATTGATGCGCTGGTGTTCGGCAAGGGACTGTTGCGCCTCCTCGCCCCGGCCCAGACGCAGCAGCGCCTGGGACAACAGGTAGTGGGCCGCCGGATGATCGGGCTCGAATTGAAGGACCTCCTCAAACTGGGCTGCGGCTTCCTCCGGGCGGCCCCAACCGAGGAAGGCGCGCCCCAGCTGAAAGCTCACCGGATTTTCCGTGGGATCGGCGGCCTTGGCCTCGGTGAGGACCTGAACGGCATTGGAGAACTGGTTCTGACGGAGCAGGGCGCACCCGAGGACATAGAGCGCGGCCGCATTGCCTGGTTCGTAGTGCAGCGCCTCGCGCGCCTCGGCCGCGGCGGGCCCGGGATGCCCCGCCAGCAGATGGGCATTGGCAAGGTTGAGGCGTGCATCCGGATTGGCGGGATTCATCGCCAGGCCCCGTTGAAAGGCCTCGATGGCCTTGGACGGTTCGCCCCGCTCGAAGAACGTCTTGCCGGAGTTCATGGCGGACGCAAACGCTGCCTCGGGATCGCTTCCGCGTCCGCTGCGGCCCGACATCCACCACGCGAGGCCGGCAATCCCGGCGACCAGGAGCAGCACTCCGGCCACATACCCGACCCCTGCGAGCCCGCCCTGTTTTCGATGCGGCGTCATACGGGGTGCAACGATATCCGGCGACGCGCCCTCCGGCTTCAAGAAAATGTGGGGTGCCCGCGGGATGGGGCGTCCCTGCCGCGTCGCGGCCCTCCCCTTCTTGGGATTGCGTCTGCCCCTCCGGCTGCTGCATTCCTCACGCACGCCTCCTAAACTGCACGACCTCCGTCTCTCACGAATTCCCCGTCAACGGCTTGCAAATTCAAAACGAGCCCTGCAGCACGGACGGCGGGACGCTGGACATCCCAAGGGGATTTCGCTTAAACCCTTGGGATCGCCGCGAATGAATCCCGTAGAATCCAGCGGGACCGACGGACTCGCCCTTGAGGAAACCCTCTTCTTCCGGGCGTTGGAACTGCCGGCAATTTCACGTTCCACGTTCCTGGACGCCGGATGTGCCGGCCGTCCCGAATTGAGGGCCCGGCTGGAGGCGCTGTTGTCCGCCCACGAGCATGCCGGAGCCCTTTCAGAATCGCGGAGCCGGGTGGTCTTGGAGGGATGGCATCTGACCGATCCCGTCGTGGGGCAAAGCGTCGGGACGTGCCAGTTGCTCGAAAAGATCGGCGAAGGCGGGTGCGGCGTGGTGTATCTGGCCGAGCAGACCCGGCCGGTGCGCCGTCGGGTTGCCGTCAAGGTCATCAGGCTTGGCATGGACACAAGGGAGGGGGTGGCGCGTTTTGCAGCCGAGGGTCAGGCGCTTGCCCGGATGGATCATCCCGGGATCGCCAGGGTCTTTGATGCCGGCACCACCGATGGCGGACGCCCCTATATTTTGATGGAACTCGTCCCGGGGGTTCGGATCACCGACTTCTGCGACCGCGAGCGTCTGGCGATCTCGGAGCGCATTGCCCTGTTCATCAAGGTCTGCAAGGCGGTCCAGCACGCTCACCAAAAGGGAGTGGTCCATCGGGACATCAAGCCCTCGAACATCCTGGTCATCCTCCAGGACGGCGCTCCCGTGCCCAAAGTCATAGACTTCGGCATCGCCAAGGCGATCGAGGGTCGGTTGACCGATCGGACCGCCTGCACGTGGCCGTACCAGTTGATTGGAACTCCGGCCTATATGAGTCCGGAGCAGGCATCGCTCGGTGAACTGGACGTGGACACCCGGAGCGACATCTACAGTCTCGGAGCGATCCTGTACGAACTGTTGACGGGCCATCCGCCGTTTGACTCCGACCAATTGGGCTCCCGTGGCCTGGATGGGATGCGACGGGTGATTCGCGAAACGGAACCGGAATGGCCCAGCAGGAGGGGACCCCACCGCAGGCCCGGGCGGACTTCCCGGGGCGGCATCCCGGCGAGCCCGCCGGATGGTTGCGGCATCAAGATTGACCAGGACCTCGACTGGATCGTGATGAAGTGCCTCGCAAAGGATCGAACACGTCGCTACGAGACGGCGAACGGTCTGGCGGCGGACCTGCAACGGTTTCTGGATCATGAGCCTGTGGTCGCGCGTCCGCCGGGGCCGCTGTATCGGTTCCAAAAGGCCGTGCGCAGGCATCGGATGGCGTTTGGGGCGGTCGCGGTCGTCTTCCTCGCTTTCGCGGTCGGGGGTGCCGTCAGTCTTCGGATGGCCGCGATCGCGAACCGTGCCCGGACCCAGGAAGCCTGGGCCAATCAGCAACTCCGCGCGCATGTGGCCCTTGCCGAGGAGGCCCGCCGCGCCGCGGAAGCAGCGGCGGATGCCGAGGCCCGGGAACGGGGGCGCGTCGAGGAGTTGTTCCAGCAGATGCTGCTCCGGCAGGCCAACGACCACTTTGAAGCGAACCGACGGTTGCCGGCGATCGGCCTGCTCTCCCAAATCCTGCAACGGAATCCGTCCAACAGCCTGGCCGCTTCCCGATTGGTTTCTGCGGTGCTCGTCCCGTTCCCGCAGCCGCTGGCACCGCCGCTACGCCACGAGGCGGCGGTCACGGAGGTTGAGTTCAGTCCCGACGGTCTGCGGGTCGCCACGGCGTCCTGGGACGGCACGGCCCGCCTTTGGGATGCACGCACCGGTGAGCCGCTTTCCGAACCGCTGCGCCACGAGGCTCTCGTCACGGCCGTGCGGTTCAGTCCGGACGGCCATCGCCTGGCAACCGCCTCGGCAGACCGGACGCTGCGCTTCTGGAATGCGGATACAGGGGAGCCACTGGTGGAACCGATCACCAACAATTCGGCGTTCACCTCGCTCGAATTCAGTCCCGACGGCTCGCGACTTGCCGCCGCCGCCGAGGACGGCATTGTGCACATAAGGGACGGCGTGGAAGGGGCATCTCTGCTTCGGGCAATTCACCACGGTCAATACGCCCAATCCGCGGTTTTCAGTCGCGACGCGCGCTGGATTGCGGCCGTTTCGTGGAGCGGCACGGGTCGGGTCTGGGACGCCGACACTGGGGAGCCAAGGACGGATCACTTGTGGCACAAAGATCGGGTTGTCTTGGCCCGCTTTAGTCCAGATGGGTTGCGCGTCGTCACGGCTTCCTGGGATGGCACGGCGCGGCTTTGGGACGCCTCAAGGGGTCAGCCGCTGGGCGAGCCGATCCGTCATGGTGGACGGGTGGTTACGGCAGAATTCAGCCCGGATGGTCTTCGGGTGCTGACGGCGTCCACAGACGGGACCGCCCGGATTTGGGACGCGCATGATGGGCGCCCGCAAACCGAGGCGCTCCGGCACGAGCGTGGGGTTCAGTGGGCCACCTTCAGTCCGGATGGGCTTCGCATCCTGACGGCATCCGCTGACAGCACGGCGCGGGTGTGGGACGCCCTGACGGGACGCCCGCTCTCCGAGCCGATGTGTCACGAGGGTTTGGTGTTCCAGGCCAAGTTCAGCCCAGATGGCGGGCGGGTCGTCACGGCATCCCTGGATGGCACCGCCCGCGTCTGGAAGATCCGGGGCATTCCACCACTGCCCCAGCCCTTGCGACACGTTGGCGCTGTGACCGATGCCCGCTTCAGTCCCGATGGGCTGCGCGTATTGACGGCCTCCCGGGATGGCACCGTTCGCCTTTGGGATGCGCGGACCGGACGGGCCGTGGGAAAACCGATGCGGCACGACGCCGGCCTGCATTCCGCGGGCTTCAGTCCGGACGGATCCCGGATCGTGACGGCCTCTGACGATCGCACCGCCAAGATTTGGGATGCTGAGACCGGAACCCTGTTGGCCGGGCCGCTGGCGCACGACAAAGGTGTCCGTGGTGCCCAGTTCAGTCCGGACGGATCCCGGGTGGTCACGGCGTCGGACGACGGCACCGCCAGGGTTTGGGAGGTGCGGTCTGGCAGGCTGGTGACTGGGCCGATGCGCCACGGGGATTTTGTCGCATCGGCACGGTTCAGTCCGGATGGCGCCCGGATTGCCACGGCGGCATTCGATCAGACCGCCCGCATTTGGGATGCGCGCACCGGGCGTCCATTGGTCGCACCCCTCCGCCACAAAGGTTCGGTGGTCGGCGCGGAGTTCAGTCCCGGCGGTCTGCAGTTGGTCACGGCCTCCTTGGATCACACCGCGCAAGTGTGGAATGTCGAAGGCGGTCATCCGGCGTCGGGTTCCATGCGTCACGAGGCTTCCGTCGTCAGTGCCCGGTTCAGCCCGGATGGCGAGTACGTGGTCACGGCATCGGAGGATCGTACCGCCCGGATCTGGGAATCCCGGAGCGGCCGGCCGGTGGCAGAGCCGATGCGCCATGGCGGGGGCGTCGTCTTTGCGGATTTCAGCCCGGACGGGCGGCGCGTGTTGACCGCCTCGTGGGATGGACTCGCCCGGATTTGGGATGCCCGGACCGGCGAGTTGATGGCGGAACCCTTCCGTCACACGGAGGGCATCACATCAGCCCGATTCAGTCCGGATGGACGGTGGGTGGTTACGGCGTCTTCCGACGCCACCGCGAGGGTCTGGGAGGCGCATCCGGCGCCGGTGCCTCTTCCACGTTGGTTCCTAGCCGGGGTGAATGCGTGGGTCGCCTCCGGCACCACGGGGTCCCCCCTGATGCGCGATGCCTTTGAACTGGGGGCGCTGGACCACCGGGAGGCGCCCGCCGTGACGGCGGATGATGATTTCTACGCGCGCACCGCCGGTTGGATCACCTCGGAACCGGGAGAGAGGCCCCTGTCGCCCCACTCGATGGTCGCCGTTGTGGAATACGTCCGGCAACGCATTGATGAAAATGCGCCCGACCGTCTGCGCGAGGCGCTCGCATTGGACCCCGGAAACGCACGGGCGTGGGCCCGATGGGCGATGGTCGCTCGGTCTGCGTTGCAACTGCCGGCTTCACGATTCGCGGCCGAGCAAGCCCTGCGCCTGGATTCCCGGAACGCGGAGGCCTGGCGCGCCTTGGGATTGGTCCAGGCCCAGACAGGCGACTGGACGGAAGCGGGACGCATCGCGCGGGAGGGTCTCGGGCACCAACCGGACGACGGAAGATCCTGGCAGTTGCTCTCCGGTGCGCTGCGTCACGAAGGCAGACTGGCGGAGGCAGTCGAAGCGCTGAGGACGGGCATCGACCGGTTGTCTCGAACCGGGATGGAGGCGTTCCTGGATCGCATGAGCCTGCTGACCGATCTGGTCGCCCTCGTACCGCCCACGGTCCTGCCTGGCGGGAACGCACCTGCCGGTCATGCGGCGATTCGACAGTCTTTGGCACTTTGTTCAGAGATCAGCGGCGGGTTGGCGGCAGAGGACGGACGGCGCGTTCTGCAAGCCTGGGAACGGCTGGCAACGGCGGGAAGCGTGTCGGGTCACTCCGACGTTCGGTCCCTGGCCCTCGACGCCTATGTGGAGACCCTGAGGCGCTGCGTCTCGGCCATGCCCGCGGACGCCGAGCACGTCGCGCACCTGGCCGCGATTTCGCTCTGGCTGGGTCGGCTCCGGGAGTACGAGGAACTCTGCCGGCGACTGGTGGGTCTGGAGACGCAATGGGGCGATCCCAAAACCTCCTACAACGCCTTCAAGACCTGTCTTTTGCGTCCGCCCCAGGATGGCGGGTTGCACGAACGGGCGGTTCATCTGGCGCGACCCTACTTGGATGCGCTCCCTCTGCATGATCCGGGCAGACCTCAGCTCACCGTTGCGGCTGCCTTGGCATCCGTTCGGAAGGGTCAACCGCGTGAGGCGGTTCTCCTTCTCGCCGAGGTGACTGCACGGGAGAGCCCGCCGCCCGACTCGCAGGATTTGGCCCTGGCCTGCAGGGCGTTGGCGAGGCTCCACCTGGGACAATCGGATGCTGCGCGCGAAGACCTGGTCGCTCTGGACTCGACACTTGGACACTTCCCAGGGCGTCCATCCTTGTCGCTTCTGGTATTGCGGTCGGATGCATTGGGGGCGCGGATCCTGTCCGATGAGGCCCGGGAGCGGATGAGGGCAGATCTGTCTTTGATCGGACCTTGACCATGCCATTCCGTGGCCATAGTCACGGGTCCATGACGGCAACAGGCGATCGCCTCGTTGCCGCGCCGGCGATCGCCGGTTTCTCCCCGTCGGACCAAGTCTGCAGGTGGAGCGCATGGTCTCCGTCCAGCACCGCTTCGAATTTCAGAGAGCCCCCTGGGTAATAGGCACGCGCGATCCCGCTCGCACGACCGCGCTGCATCGGAATCTCCTCGGCGAGGACCCCGTTCTCGTGCCACCGTCGAAAGGGTCCCTCCATTTGCCCGTCCACCAGCTCCACGGAAGATGCGGTCTGTCCGTTCGAATGCCACCGGACACGAGGACCGTGGGCCACACCCCCACGGAAAAACTCCCGGAGCTCCAGGGTGCCATTTGGGTGCCACGCCTCGGACGCACCGTGAAGCCGCCCGTCCACGAGTTGGGATCGGGCGAGCAGGTCGCCGTCCGGATGGCGGTCCACCATCCATCCGGTGAACGGTCGGGCTCCATTGCGAAGCCACAGCGCGCCTTCCCGCGCCTCCAGACTGGACCGCGGGACCTCAGCCAGCCCGGGTTCGGACGGCCGGCGGGACCATCGCTCCCGGAATCCCATCACCAGCGCGGCCAGGATCGCGAGCACTGCGATGCCCACAACCCACCCGCGTCTCGAAATCGGACTTTCAGGGTTCATTGGCCGGGCTCCCTGATTCGTTCAACGAACGGTCAGCTTGAAATACTTGAACTCCATCGCGGCCGGCGCCGGGTGCACCCGGACGATCCGGACATCCCTGCCATGGTAACTGACCTGGCCCGGCGCCGGGGCCGGTGCATCAGCGGATTGAAACTCCACGGGCTGCCACTCGGCGTCGAGTTCGGCAGAACCGGTCAGCGCGTAGGTTCTCCCCGGGACGGAAAGAAACCGCAGCAGGGGGAGCGCATCATCACCGGTTTCGATGGTCAGGAGGAATCCATTGGCCGGGTCATACGCATAGGTTCCGGCAAGGTATTCCTCCCGGTTACTGAGTCCATCGCCATCAGGGTCGGCGTCCGGATGGATGTCCTCGAAGCTGAGGCCGAGGCGCCGGGCCAACTCCCGTTCCCAGGCATCGGGCAACCCGTCGCCATCCGTATCCTCCCCGAGAGTGAGATCCAGCACGGTGATTCCTGCCGGTTCGCCGAGGGATTCCAGCCGGCCGACCATCTCCATGGGGAGATACACCTGGCTTCCGACCACCACCCGCATGCGGAAACCGACGGTGGGCCGCAATGCCGTGGCCGAGTACAGGTCCGACGTCACGCCGGCGTCCAATGGGATTTCAAGCCGGTAATTGCGGCCCGGCCAGACCCCGTCGGCCAGAGGGGCTGAGCGGACGCCGCCGTCTGACGTCTCGAACAGCACGCGGGCTCCGGGCGTCCGGATGGGGTTCCCCCATTCGTCACGGACCATTCCGTGAATGACATGGTGCGGCGCTGGCGGGAAGGCTTGGGCGACGAACGGCGAGGCCAGACACAGCACCAAGGTGGCGCAGCACCAGCCGTGCTTGGGGATCCGGGGATTCTTCATTTCCGAGGGGGGATGCGTCGTTCGATCAATTGCCCGAGTAGGAATAGGTCACGAAGTGCAGTTGGATGTCGCGGACGGTCCGGACGAAACGATCCAGACCCTCTTCCGGGTTGTGGAGCAGCGTGCTTCCGGGGATCACCAGCTTCCACCGGCTGTTCCACACCGAGCGTCCGATGAGCCGCCGGCTGGTGTACTGGGAGGGCGCAAGGCCACCGACCCCGTTGAAGATGGTGCTGGGAAACTGTTGGGCGTTCGCCACCGGCCGGAACGCCGGATGTTTCCGGATGCCAAACATCGGTTCGCTGAGCGAGGAACTGGACTGCCACAGGGCCGGCATCGAACGATCAGAAGCGCCGATGTTGAACGGCAGCGGGATGGTCACGTCATCTACGCTCCAGGTCCGGATGTCGCTGGCATCCCCCAGCGGGGGCGTGCGCATGGAGTCCTGGCCCACGGGTACGAGGTACACGTAGGGCGTCGCCGACAATCCGCCGGGAGCGAGGAAGGCGAGGGAAGGTTCCTCCGGGGAAACGCCGCCGGCGAAGCTGACGGACGCGCGATTGCCCGCGGGGGCGTCCATGCCCACGTAGCCGTCGAGTGCCACGCCGGCGGCATGGATTTTGGTCGCAAAGGCCGTCGGGCTGAACGCGTGGTCGCCGGCGGCCAATTGACGGCCGAAGAGATTCAAGCCGGGCGCGATGGTGGTGGAGAATTCGAGAACGATCCCCGGAACCGGGAGATCCTCCCGGCCCTGGATTTGGAGACAGTATCGGCGCACGTCCGGGTCCCGGAGAAGGTTGTCGGTACGGCCGCGCTGCAGGGAATCCCGCCAGGCGGCGTCTCCCCCGTCGCCGGCCGGCAACCGGAAATGACCGGTACGCAGCGAGGCCGTGGTGCCGTAGGCATCGGGGTTGTTGAATCCCAGGCGCCCTTTGAGCACATCCCAATCGGCCTTCATTTCCGCGAGGGCGCTGGAGAGTCCCGGGTCGCCGGTGTTGCTGCCCGCGAACTGGGGCTCTCCCCCCGTGACGACCCCGAGCGCCCGGGAGCCGATGATCCGCCGGACGAAGTCCCTTCCCGAGCCCGTGCTCAGGAGCCCCGTCTCGTAGTCGTAGGCATTGGCTGCGAGGAGCGCGTAACGCGCCGCCAGATCGAACAAGCTCTTGTACCGTTCCAGCTTCTCGTTGCGGAAAATCCGGAAGGCCGCATCGCGGGTCCGGAATCCCTGGATCACCGCGGCGGCCCGCTGGCGGAACACCTGTCGCTCGTCGCGGATCCGGTCCCCTTCGGCCAGGAGCCCGCGATAGCGACGCTGGGCGTCCTCGAGTTCCTGCAGGCGCTGGTTGATGCCGAACAGTGCGGCGTGCTGCTTCCACAAAAGGTCCCCGATGGCAGCGACGGACGATCGCAACTCCAAGTCCCACTCCTTCTCTGCAATCTCAAGGAATCGCACCCATCGTTCCCCGGATTCGGCGGCCGCTTCGGCGGCCTTGGTCATCGAAAGACTGGTGATTGAAGACAGGTCCGCGGTCGCGCTGGCAATGCCCTTCACAGTATGTGCAGGAATAGCCAATCCCTTGTTGTCGGTGCCGGCTGCGACTCCCGCGATCAATAGGGTTGTGGTCGCCATCTTGGATCCATCTTCCACGGTTTCAAAAATAGCCTTCGCAGCGCTCAGGCTCGCCCGGAGGACTTCATCCGCCACCTTAACGACTGCGATTGCATCCCGGCCGGCCAGCAGCGAACGCTCGAGGCGGCGAATATCCTGCCGGTTCTCAATCCGTGCGCTCAGCGCCTGGATTGCCTTGTCCACATCATCCTTGGCTCCATCGGCGTTATTCAGGGCGGCGGCGAGATGGTTCCTCGCCTTGATGATATCTGAGATAGACTGCTGAATTCGTCCGGGCGTCTCGCGACGGCTGCGCCAGGACTCCGGCTTCCCGAAGAAACCATGGGATGGCAGGGTGAACTTGATGTGATGCGGATTGGCGGCATACGCATTGGTATTGGGCTTGGTATCCACTTCAACGATGCCTGGCTCCTTGAACAGCCGGTCCGCCCAACCGTCCGGGTACGGCTGGTAATCCAGCGTGAAGACTGCGGGTTCCCTGGGTTGCAGTCCGTAGCCCTCGCCAAGATTCCCATAGGTCAGTTCCACGTTGTCAACGTACATGAAGTGGAACCGGTCTTCGCCCGCATAGCCGGTCGGGTAGGTCCTTCCGGGGCCCACATCATCGGGATAGGGACTCCCGTAAAGCTCGGTCAACCGGGTCTGATACGCGGTCTCCGCTGAGGCCACCTGCGCCTGGAATTCCGCGAGGGCATCTGACTCCGACCGCATCAACCGGGTGACATCCTTGGCATCATCAAACGCCGTCACCGCGTTCCTGAGCGCCCCTCGCGCCCTGGCATAGACCTGCTCGAAGTGGGTTTGCGGTTCCGCGCCGGCCACCAGGTTGGGATTGATGTCGAACGCCAGAGACCCGGCCGGAAGTCCCAAGGGGGACAGCCGTGCGTCGGCCTGGTCGAGCGCGCTCTGGAGGTCCCCGGCGATCGAGGCCAGCTCCCTTAATTCCGGCACGGTTCTCCGGTCAATGCGCTGGATGCCCTCGTGATCCGGGTCGGGGTCCTCCTCCGGAAGCAGGGTGTTCCCGAGCACCCAGTTGAGGTAGGCACCCTGCTGCGTGCGCGACGCCCAGTGGTCGAGCCCCCAGAATCGGGTGGTGGGCAAAGCGCGGCGCGTATTGGATCGCGTGGAGCCATAGTCCTTCCAGCCGGAGTCGCCGCTCCCTGTGTGCTCCTGCCGCCAGGTCAGGTCGAAGATCTGGCGTCCGGTGCGCGCCAGCGCCACGGCGGCCGCCGCAAACTTCCGTTCGTCCGAGTAATCCACCTGCACCGGTTTTCCGAGCACCAGCACGGCCTCGGTCCTTGGAATCCAGTCGAAGTCGGTGTCCATCAACAGGGAATAATATCCCTTCGTCGCGGTGAGGTAGTGTCCGTAGGCGTCCCCATGCCCCTGCGGAAACATCCGGCGTGCATCGTCGGCATCCACCGTGCCGTTCACGCCGGTGTCGTTGTTTTCCTGGATGTTGTAGTTCAGGGCGTAAATCACCTCGCCCGAGTCAATGCCCCGGGTATAGTTCCAGATCAGGCGGTTGTATACCGGGGCCACGGTGACTCCGGGCTGCAGGAAGTCGTCCCTTCCGCGCAGCAGGGCGAGCTCCTCATCGAGGAGCGAGGCCACCTGTCCCTTGAAGGCAAACAGCGCGGTGGCCACGTCGCCGTACGTCCGGTCCTTGGTCCCGATGCCGATGGTCGGATTGGCCGCATCCGCGGCGGCCTCATTGCCGACCATCATGTACAGGTCGTTCAGATAGCCGGCGGCCAGCAGCAGCGCGTCGTTCGCGGGACCGAAATTGATGCCGGCATCAATGCTCAGCATGCGCCCGCGCCGCAGTACGGTCTCATAAATTTCAATGAGCCCGTAGTTGTTGATCTGGTCGAGGTTGAGCGCCACGTCGCCTTCCCAGCGGGTGCCGGCCTGGCTGAGGATGCTGGCGTCGGTGTTCACCCGGTTTTCGAAGAGATCCTTGACCCGTTGGTTGAACGGATTGATGCCCTTGAGCACCCGCTTGATGTAACCCTCCACGAGCTGCGGCTCGGTCCAGACGGACCAGTTGGTCGTCCCGCCGGCGTCAGGTCGCGAGGCATAGCGCATGATCACGTAGTTGTCGGACAGGCTGCGCACATCCGCGGTTTCGCCAAGGACCATGCGAACGCCATCCGGCGCGTCACGGCCCAGCCAGTCGGTCCGGACTCCGGTGACGTCGGTCAACCGATGGGCCTCGAGCTTGAGATCGAAAGCCTGCGCGACATCGGGCCTGGCCTGGGAGAACAGTTCAACCGACACCTGATGGCGGATCAGTGATGGGTCCGTTGGATGGACGATGCCTCCGGCGAACACGGCGGGACTCAGACGGTACGCCTTCGACAGCGGGCGGAAGGCGCTGGCCGGCGACTGCGGGGCGGTGTCGCCATCTCCGAGGTTTGCGGTGACGACGGGAGTGCCGTTGACATGAACCCGAACGCCCAACTGGGCATCCAGATTCATGCTGAGCCAGAAGGAGCCCAGTGAGGCCGTTGCAGGAAGATCCAGCGCTCGAACCACAATGCTGGAAGGGCCGGTGCCCGGTGACTCAAACAGACGTGACGGACGGAACGTGTCGGGCAGTTCGGTGCCCGTGGGATCGAGGGTGACCCGGACGGCGCCGGTGGCGTCGGCGGTAATCACGATTCCATGTCGCTCCAATCCGGTTGCCTCCCCGAGCACCACGCGGTTGCCGGGGCGCAGGAGCGCCGCGTCATTCGGGGTTCGCAGGCGGACCCGAAGCGTCAGGTCGTCGCGTTCGGGCGCCGATGGCTCCAAGGCCAGGCTTCGATTGGGAACCACGCCGGACCGGACGCCGGACGTCAGGAGCCCGGACCGGAAGTTGTGGACCTGACCCGGGAAATCGGAAGCCAGTGGATATTCCAGATGCTCCCAGACCTCGCCTGAATTCAGAAGGACTTCATGGACATTCTGGTAGACCAGCGGGGGCAAACCATCCACCGGCGAGGCAATGCGCCACTCGAACAGGTAGGCATCCGTTTGACCCGCGAGGTCCACGACCTGTTGCAGGCTGACTTTCTCTGCGAGGGGATTGGGAGATTCGATGACCTTGAGTTCCCCGGGATACAGACGATCCACGACCCGGAGCACCTGGACGCTGACCGGTTCCTCGGGAGGGGTGAATGCGAGCCCGTTGCCTGCGATCAGGGTCACGTAACCGGTGTCCGGCCCCACCGCCGTGAGGGCATACGAGTCCACGGCAATTTCGTCGTCATCAAGCGCCGCCAAATCAGCGATTCCGACACGTTGCCCAGGGACGCTGTCGCCGTCCGGATTCCACCCGGTGTCCACGACGAACGTTCCCGGTCGGGCCGGGGACTCGTGGAATCGCTCGAGCACGGTCGCCATCCCATCCACCGCGGCATCCCAGTGCCCTTTCCGCGGATCCTCGGGAAGGCAAAGGACCTTCAGCGAATCGCGATCGGCCTGACTCAGCACGTTCAGGTGCAGGTAGTCTTCGCCGAGCGCCTCATCCACGAATCGTCCGTGAAACACGAGGGCGCCAAACGTCCGGAATCCGTCCCCGTCCCCGCGGTTGGGGTCGAGAAAGAATCGTTCCGCCAGATGGGGCGGCAGGTTGGGGAAGTAGGACCGGCCTCGGTACGTTTGGTGGTGGACGGAATCCGGAAGGGCATCAAGCCGGGTTCCGTTGTCTCGTGCGCCGAGCCGGAATTCCTTCTCCCGGGTGGCGTCATGCAAGACGACCGAGGGGCGATCCCTTCCGCCCAGTACCCGTGACTGCTGATAGGCAACCCTGAGGCTGGACTGCCCGCGGACTGCGGGCAGTCCCCGCTTGGGAAGCGCCAAGGTTTCCGCCCGTTGGAGCACCGGGGCAGCGGGAGGCCACTGGGCGCGGTAGGTGATCCAGAGCGGATTCCCGTCGCCCTCACGATCCGAATCGGCATCCCCGTGCACGGCGTCCCCATGATAGCTTCGCGTCCCCGGCACCAGCAGGTTTCTCAGATACGGGGTGACTGTACCCACGGGTGGCTGAGCCGACGGTTCCAACTGGGGAAAGTAGAAGTCGGGCAGTGTCCGGTAGTAAAACTGCATGCGGAACGACGCCGGATCCGCCGCTTCGTGGGCGCCCCGGTACACCCAGACGTTTCCCTTGCGATCCTGGAGGGTCAGGCCCGAGAGAAACGCGCGTTCCCCGGGTCCGGCGGGCGCAGCCGGATTTAGCCAGCTCGACCCCAGACGCCACTCACCCGCGGCGAAACTGGGACGGCTTGCTTCGGGTTGCAAAAGGACACCCGCCTGTAGGGCCGACCCGGCCACGCCGGAATTCGCAAACTGCACCGCGATCTCCCGCGCGCGGGAATCCATCGAAAGCACCGTCGCTTCCCACAACGACGGGGCCGCGCCCGTCGGGAGCAGCATGACCCGGTCGCCCGCCTCCGGGCTGGCAAAGGGTCCGTCATCGGTCACCAGAAACCGCAGCGAGTTCGGGACGGCTTCCGGCTGCCCACCGGTTCCTTCGCGGAAATAGGGGCCTGCTGAACGCACACGCAACGGCGGCCGGGAAATGTCGAGCGGGATCCCCGTCAACTGCTTCTGGGCGTATTGGACTCCGGTGAGGTAGAATCCCCAGCCCTCCAGGGAATCCCCGGAACCCCGTTCGAGCACTTGGTAGTCCGAGGCCCGGAAAAAGTGCTCCGTCGTCGAGGTCACCGTGGCCAGCCAGGGGAAATTTCCGGCCGCCTCCGGGGTGGAAACGTCCACAAATCCCAGTTGCTGATTGAGGCTGCGCTCCGGTTCTCCGACGTCCCGACGGACCAGCGGTCGCTCCAGCAGTGGCAGCGGCATGGGGGCCTGCAGGATGGTTCCTGCGTGGACCGGATAATCGAAGACCCACCCGGCTTCCGGCTTCTCCCTCAGCACCCGGAACGGAGTCATGTCCGGACGTCCATCGGCGGCAGTGTACCTGAGCAGCACGAAGGGCTCGGAGGTGTAGGTTGCCGCGCCGGTACCCGAACCGAACAGGTTCAGATCATCGCGCAGGGCATACGCCTGCCCGCCAAGCATCAGTGCGTGTTCCTCGTTGGGATTGTATCCGTCCAGCTCCCGGAAATTCTGCACGTAAATGGTGCCATTGGCCTCCAGGCTGCCCAACCCGCCGCTGCCCTGGTTGCTTGCCAGAACAATCTCGCGCGGCTGCTGGGGCCATCGAATCGAGTAACGTCCGATGACGGACGGCCAGTAAATGGTGTCAAATCCGGGGCGGTTGGCGAACCCGTTTGCCCGGAACCACCAGACCTCCAGTCGGTTCAATGGGCTGGGCCGGGCATTGACAGGAAGAATTGCCCCCCGGTTGGCTTCACTGAATCCGACCTCAAATGGGTCCCGGTATGCGGAGGGGTCGAAGTCCCTTCCCACCTCCCGTCGAATGTGTCCCGCCCAATAGTCGGCACGCGGGTCCACCGCGGGTTCGTCCGCTGGCGGCCGGATGCGGGATCCGACATCCACCGTTTCGCGGAGGACGCGCGGACTGGATCCGGGTGCGCGCCCAAGGTCGAGGCGCCTCTGTCCCCAACTCCAGTCAGTCAAATTGGTCACCACGGATCCCGCAAGGGGCGCCTGACCCACGATCGGACCGGTTCCGGCGGCCGCCTGAAGCTGGTCCTGGAGCACGAGGGATGGACTCAACCATGACAGCACACGGTCGAAGGCCACCTGGTCTGCCGACGTGAAGCGGAGCAGCGTGCGGTGGACCGGATGGTTGGTGTCCAGGTAGGTGTAGAACTTTTGGTCCGGGGTGATTCGAGCCCCCAAGGGCTCGCCGGCGGCACTGAGCGGCAGGGCATCCTGCCACGCAATCTGTCCGGCATTCCGAATCGGAAGCGGCACGGCCGTCGTCGCTGCCTCTGCGTCATCAGAGGCCGGGGGCCGGATGTAGTGGCTGTATTTGGATACTTCCGCGCCCCCTCGGGACCAGTCGGGGCCCCGCAGGCTTCGAGGCCACTCCAATGTGTAACGAACGGTATGGAGAGGCCACCGCAACCCAGCCACGCCTTCCTCCAGCCAATGCACCCAGAGATCGTTCAGGTACACGGTCTCCCGCGTGGCGTAGAGGTGCTGGACGTCCTGGCCGCCGGGCACATGTCGAAAGGTGTAGCCCGCCTGGATCGAGTTTAGGATCTCCCATGGCTGCAGATGCGAATCATCCCTTTGAAGCGCGGGATCAAAGGCCGTCAGGCGGGCCCCCAGTTCATTGGTCACACCGATCGGTGACGGCTGCTTCACGATCTGGACAATCTCCATTCCGAGTGGCTCCCGGGTGATCCCGTCGGACTTGGGATCCCCGAGAATTTCCACGAGCACGCGGCCTTCCGCGTTGTAGGCGCGGATCAGCCCGCGGGTCCGGTCATACCAGAGGGTCCGGGTTTCGACCGGCAGCACCGCATTCTCATCCAGTCCCTGGAATCCGAAATCGTTCCCGCCCTCGAACGGTGTCGCGACCTGCGCGGGCACCTGGCCGCTGTACACCACATGGATGTCTCCGATCCGGGCCGCCGGCACCTCGATCATCTTCCCGATGGGGGCGAACTTGCCCTCGGTCCAGTAGATCGTTCTGGGACTCCGGACCGGGCTGCTGGAGATCACATAGCGGACCCGGAGAAGCCGGAAGTGGCGTCCGGCGACTACATGGTAATTCTCGGGAGGTCCATTGATCGCCCCTGGCTCGGGTTCGCGCCGCTTCCAGGTGATCTCAATGGGACCGGCCCGCGCCGCAAAGACCTTCCGGGCGTGAGGACTCCAATAATAGTCTGAGGAATGGTGTTGCCCGTCCGCAGCGAATGGCTCCGCCAGCCAGTAGTCTTCGGCGGCACCCGGTGCCAGCAAGCGGCCGTCCCCATCCGTCGAGGGTACTGGGATCACCGATCCGTATCGGAAATCGAGGCGCCGGTTGTTGAGGGGCGCCCCGACGGTCGCGCGTCGCAACACCACTTGAACCTCGGAACCGTCGCCTGCGGAGCGCACCAGCGGGAGTCCGAGGGCGAATGCCTGCTGCCCAAAACCATCCCCGGGAACGGGGGTTCCCTGGGCGGGCGCGGTGCCGATCCGCCGGGCGGGTCGCGGTGCAGCCACACCGCCATAGCTGATCCACCCGGCGAACTGGCCCCGGGTCGGAGGCGCGGTGGTCAGGCCGGCGGCCTCCTGCTGCTGGGACGTCGGCGGCCTTGGCGGGCCGCCGTCGGAAAGCCGGTTGTAGGGTGTCCCCGGCTCCCGAATCTCGAGGGGCCCTGCCAGTTGCCCGAGCAGCGGATTCGACAGCCCGAGGCACAGGGCCGGGATCAGGAGCCGGAACCGGTTGAGGAATCGCGTGTTCATGACAACGCCGGACGGAAGAGGCGGGTGCGCAGGATCGCGTGTCAGCGATAGCGGATGATGTAGGCGAGGCGGTGGAAACTGGGGAGAATGCTGAACGACTGCCCGCCACCAGTCTGACTTGTCGTGTCGTTTTTATACCAGATCGTGTCGTTGTTGTTGTCAGAGCTTCCTGAGCCAAGGCCAGCCGTCACTGTGAAAGCGCCAGACGCTTCGGGATGGCGGTCGCGAGGATTAGGCCGCGTTTGACTTTCAACATAAAAGCGGTCCGCGTATTGGTGGCTGTGCGGGGGCAAATTCGCCGCCTGAAGAGTCACCTCGCTACTGCCACCCTGTTTATCCCGTTCGTCAATTACGAACGCACGGGCACCCATCACGAAACGATCCACCAGATTAGGAGTGGAAATAGTCTGCCGCCGTCCGTCCTCAAATTCCAACGTAACTTGGTGACCATCGCACAACCTGAATCCTGACCCCTCGAGATCAGAAACCACCCCGCTCCACATGATGATGCCACCCACGGGAATTGAGCCGCGGCCGATGAGCCGATGGGCCTGAAGATCATTATTGACCGTCTGCTTCGCCGAGAAGGTGTTGGCCGCGGTGATTCGGGCGGCCGCGGCGGGCAGCTGGGTTTCGAGCAGGCTGCCGCCAATCTTGCTGGTTGGAATGGATGGAAGGCGATCCACCGAAAGCGTGCCCGTTGTGATATTTCCTGCGTTGAGTTCGGTGAGAGCGGCCCCGCTTCCGCCCAGTCGCGTCGCCTCCAGCCTCCCCGCCACCCTGAGGATGCTGCTGCCGGCCGCGGCATCCACGGTGACAAACGAGGACCCGTCCCCCTGGACCAGCGCACCCGCTTTGTCCGCGTTGATGGCATGGCGCGCGACGAAGGCGTAGGGCGATGTGAGCAGTTGAAGGCGCGGGGCGATTTCGACCCCGTCGCCGGTGGGCAACCCGCGGATGGTGATTCCAATGTATCGCTCCGAGCCTGGACGTCCTCCGATCACCGTTGCCAGAGAAGGGCTGGCGGTCACTTCACCCAGGAGAACGCTGAAATAACCCTGGTCCACGGTAATCGTCTGCTGCTCCGTCCAGAGGGGGTTGCCGCCACTCGACACGTCATAAATCCGGAAGGTGGCATCATAGTTGAGCGGATTCGGCGTGCCGAGGGGATTGCCCTGGGCATCCACCAGAAACCCTTGGTAGCTCAATTTCTCCGGGGGTGCGGGGACCTGCGCCAGCGCTGCGAGGCCGGCGGGCAGCGAGGCCAGCACGACGGCCAGGAGAATTCGGAGCGTCAGCGGCAGCAGGGGGTGGGAGCGTGGAGTCATGATCAATCGGGGTATGAGTTGAGGGAGAGGGGTGTCAGGGCGCAGCGGTGAGCAGGGGCGAATCCTGGTGAACCCGGTGAAGGGCAAAGCCGCCCCGGACTTCGAGCGTCCGGATTTCGTCCGGCCGCCGGCCGCCCGGGCTGCGTCCTTCAAGGCGGATCTGTTCCATATAGATTCCGGAGAGCACCTGACTCCCTGAGGTCCGGGCCTCAAAGTCGCCCATCGGCTCCAACGTCTTCAGCGTGATGCGGCGGGAGACCGCGTAGGACTCCCATCCCATGGGCAGCTCTTCATCGAAGGTGGCGTCGCGGTTGTCATGATCCGGATGGTAGGTGTGAAGAAACGGATTGGAGGCGTGGTCATCATGGGCAAGACGAACCTCGGTTCGGAGTTCGGCGCCGGGCGCGAGCGGGCGGTTGAAGTTCCAGGGTTCGTTTCCCGCGGTCCACGGCAGGTGCGCCGCACTGATCCGCCGCGCATTTCCCAGTCGCTGCGGGTCGAGATGCTCCTCCCGAGTTGTCACGACAAACTGCTGCCGGAGGTCGTGTCCGAGGTACACGCGTTGCAGCAGTCGCGCCGGACCCGGCGGGCCGGACGCCGCGGCGCCCGAGTGCACTATGAGGCGGAGAGGGAATGGACGCGCCACTCCGCCCCAGTGGGTGCGCACCGAATCCACCAGCACCCGGCCCAAATGGGGGGCCAGTGCGCCGGGGAAGGCGTCCTCCAGCAGCATTCGGTTCAGCCGCTGCAGGTCGGCACCCGACGGTGAGCGACCCAGGAGGGCTTCCGTTTCGGTGGACAGCGGAATTCCATCGAAGCGGCTGGCCTGATGAAGGGAGGTTTCACCACGGACCAGCTGGTCCAAGTCTTGAGCCAGGAGGGACGTCCATCCCTCGCCGGAGCGGGAGCCCCCGGCATCAGCAGCGATTGCGCTGCGGGTCTGGGGGCTCAGCCGATCCCAAAGCCACTCATCGAAGGTTTCCGGAGGCCGTTCACCGAGCCGTTGCAGCCAGGTTTCGGGCGAGCGCAGATCCGGGGCGCGAACCCCGTATTGACGGTAATTCGGGAGGATTTCCCCGGGAAAAGCCTCCACGAGGAGCGCCCGGTTGAGGTGAGCGCGTGCATCACCCTCCGGCGGATCCGCGACCAGACGGCGGGTTCCTTCAGAGAGGGCCGTGCCCTCAAAGCGATCCGCCCGGTAGATCCCGGGTCCCTGGATGATGCGGTTGAGATCGTCCAGCAGGACCTGGCGCGCCCGAATCACCAAAGTACCCACCGCGGGCGCGAGCGCGTCGTCGAGCAGGCGGCGGTTTCGTCGTGCCTCTATGGCCGGTTCGAGCACTGTGCCGAGGTCCACCAGGGCCACGGTGTCCGCCGACAGGTCATTTCTCTCAAGGAACCCTTCGATGAAAATGCCGGGCCCGACCACGGCCCGGTTCAGCGTGTCCACGAGGACGGCGCGCACCCGTCGGGGGTCGGTTTCCGACTGACCGAGGCTCTGAAGGACGCCCCAGCCGTCTGCGGGCAATCGTTCCTGAAGCCAGGCTGCCAGGGGATCGGCCCCTTGGACCACCCGGTCCGCCAGGCCTGCGAGGTCGAGCACTTCGGCGAGCAGAAATTTGGAGGATTCGATGGACGGTGGATCCGGGTTGGACGCCTGAAACCCGGCCAGGGCTCGACGGGTGGAGGGCGCCAATTGGGACGACAACCAACGTTCGACCGGGGAGAACGGGCGGGCCAGTCGGACGGCCAGGGCTGCGAAATCCCCGAGATCCTCATCCAGCAGGGCAGGGGAGCTCCCGAGCTGGCTCTCTCCGGCTGGACCCCGGACGGGCATCCGGAGGTGCTCCCGCACCTCGCTCACGAGGGCGGTTCCCACCCAGAGTCCGTCCGTGGAGTCCTGGGTGGCGGTGACCGGGATCTGGATCAGGGAAAGTCCGCGAGTGTCGGCCAGCTCGAGCACCGCGGCAAAGAGCGCAAATGCCGGCCCGACGAGCTGCGAACGGTCGAGTCCCAAGACGACTTCCGCCTCGAACCCCGGCTGGCCGGCTGGCGCCAGGTGATTGGTGACCGGACGGCTGAGTTCGGTGAAGCCGTAGGTGAGCGTCGCGGTCTGGATCGGTCCGCGCAGCAGCAGCGGCGGCCTGCCGAAGGAGTGCTCCTGTCCCGGCGGCTCGGCCTCGCCCTCCACGGTGCGAAGCACCACCGAAACCGGGGCGGCCGTTGTGTTGCGAAGTCGCAGGCGATACTGGCCCACGAGGCCCCCGAAGTGGATGCCCGTGTTGTCCTGAAGCGTGACATCGAAGGGGCCAAAATAGCGGTTGAAGAACTCTCCGGAACGGACCCAGAACGCCTGCCCGCGTCGCACCGGCGTGGTGCCCAGCATCGGGAGGGTCAGCGGAAACGGCGCGGAGGGTCCTCCATAAGCGAAAACCTCTGCGACGGCATCCAGCTCTGGTGCCGAGGCAAAGAATTCAGGAAACGTCGGCGGCCGCTCGGGGGAGGTCGGAAATCCCACAAAATTGAGGCCGCTGGACCGCCAGACGTGTCGGGGTGGCACGGGTTTGCCGACGACCCGCCAGACATGGGATTGCCCTTCCGGAAGCCGAACCAGCAGCGCCGCATTTCCGGGCAGCGTGGAGAGCGAATTGTCCACGGCATCATCGAGTCCGCGCTTCCAGCTCCGCCACTGGCTGTTGGCCACCGCCGTTTCTGCCGGGGACTCCAGGAACTGGTCCCGCGCTGCATTGGGCTCCCACAGCCAGATTTCCGTGATCGGATTGCCCGGATCCCGTTCCACCAGTTGCCGCAATGTTGCGTGGGTGGACGCATCCACATGGCTGTAGATGGCATTCCATCCCGCGTGGAGTTCAAACGACTGGGCCACCCACTGAGCCCGGGCCTCGGGCAGCAACAGTCCCAGGATGAAACCGGCGATGATGACCCTCAGGACGCGGGGTGTTCGGGGCTTGCGGGACAGGAAAACATCGTCGCCTGGAGTTGATGGCAACAACCCTCCGCTGAAGGAGGCGCTGCTGGAGAACGTCGGATGCGGGTCGGACATAGGCCGGGGGAGAACCCCTCGACCCTTATGTGCGACAATTCCGTCCCGAAGCGATCAACCGAATTCGAATTTTTTTTTGAAACCCATCGGGAGACGCGTGCGCCTGCGCGCGATCCGAAACGACCGTGCATGCCCACGGCGTCCGACCCGGTCGCTTGGCGGATGGTCTTCGAACGCTGGGCTGGGTTGGACCCGAAACTCCCGGCCATTCCCGGTCCGCCTTGGACCGCCGGCGTGTTTATTCCGGAGCCTGCATCGTTGATGGACGTTGGCCCCGCCCGCGGAGCTCGGTGCAAAGCCACGCCCGGGCGAATGTCCAGTGCCGCCGGACGGTGGGTTCTGACACCCCAAGCAGGCGGGCGATCTCCTCGTGAGCCAGGCCGCTAAAATAGCGCATCCGGACGATTTGAGCCTTTTCCGGGGACAACGCCGCCAACTGTTCGAGTGCGGCGTCCATGGCAAGGACGGCATCGTCGGGATCACTGGCGGCGGACTGGATCTGGTCGGGATCGAACTCCACGCGGTCCCACTGGCCACCATGGCAGACCCGGGACTTCCGCCGCGCACGCTCCACCAGAATCCGACGCATCGCCTCGGACGCGGCGCCGATAAAGTGGGCTTCACCACTCCACAGGACCGATTCGCCCGACTTGACCAGACGCAGCCACGCCTCGTGGACCAGCGCCGTCGGCTGCAGCGTCTGCCCGGGAAGCTCCTGCGCAAGCTTTTGGGCCGCGAGGTGTCGCAGATCGTTGTACAGCCGCTCGAGCAGGTCAGCGGATGAAGCGCCGTCCGACGGCGTTGAGTCCGCTGCGGGTGATCGGATCGCTGGCATGCGTGCAGCCTGTGGAAGGGAATACCGCGCGCCAGCAGGAATTTGCCGGACCAGGGCGGTTCGTGCCCGGGGCACGCGGCGCCTGTGTCCACTGGGCGCTTGGAGTGGCGGAAGGTGATCGGGCAGGGTACCGGCGCTGGAAATGCCGGGGAAATACGGGGCGCCCTCGGGCGAGATGGAGAGGCTCTGACGTCTGTTGGACTTGGGGCCTTGGGGACTCCACGCACTGGCCGGGAAACACTGCCGATGGTCGGGCATTGCGATTGGTGTGGCTTCCACGGGGCCGATTCCGAACCATGGGTCCTCAACCGGCAACTCGTGTCATGATTGGGTTTCTGCGAGTGTTTTCCGCTCTGCTGCTGCTGATTTGTGGCGGTGGTAGCGGCGTCGCGGAGCCGGTGTCGGGGCGGCGTCCGAACATCATCGTCGTGCTCACCGACGATCAGGGCTACGGCGACTTCTCGTGCCACGGGCATCCGGTGCTGCGCACCCCCCATCTGGACCGGTGGCACGCGGACTCGGTGCGCTTCACGGATTTCCACGTCAGCCCCACCTGTGCGCCCACCCGCAGTGCGCTCCTGAGCGGGCGGCACGAGTTCCGCAATGGCGTCACCCACACGATTCTCGAGCGGGAGCGTCTCGCGCCGGACACGGTGACCCTCGCAGACGTCGTCCGCGGCGCGGGTTATGCGACCGGAATCTTTGGGAAGTGGCACCTCGGCGACGAGGAGGCGTACCAGCCCGGGCGGCGGGGATTTGAGGAAACGTTCGTTCATGGCGGCGGCGGCATCGGTCAGACCTATCCCGGGTCCTGCGGGGACGCACCGGCCAATCGCTATTTCGATCCCGTCATCCTGCACAACGGGCGGTTCGTCCGCACCCGGGGGTATTGCACCGACGTGTTTTTTGGTCAGGCGATGCGTTGGATGGATTCGGTGCGGGAACGGGGGCCGTTTTTTGCCTGGATCGCGTGCAACGCCCCGCACGTCCCCCTCGACGTGCGGCCGGAGGACGAGGCGCGCTATGCCGGCAGGGTCGCAAACACCAACGCCGCCCGCTTTCTCGGGATGGTGGCCAACATTGATGACAATGCGGGACGCCTGCTGGACTGGGTCCGGGACCGGGGGATCGAGCGGGAAACCCTCATGATCTTCCTTACCGACAACGGGGCGGACGGCGGTTTGCTGGCCGGATACAATGCCGGGATGCGCGGGCGGAAGGGCACGCCATTCCTCGGCGGCACCCGGGCGGCGTCGTTCTGGCGCTGGACGGGCACGCTCAAGCCCGGGGACTGCGCCGCGCTCACGGCGCACGTGGATGTGCTGCCCACGCTGGCGTCGCTTGCCGGCGTGTCGCTATCCGGGCTGCTGGAGACGCAGGTGGAAGGGCGCAGTCTGGTCCCGTTGCTGGAGGATCCGGCGACCCCATGGCCGGACAGGACCCTCGTCACCCACGTCGGACGGTGGGCGCGCTGGGAGGAGCCTGCCGACGCCCGGTATCGGGCCTGCGCCGTGCGGACCACCCGCTGGAACCTGGTCTCGGCGGATGGCGGACGGGAGCCGCGTTGGATGCTGTTCGACCTGTCCGCGGATCCCGGCGAGGCCAACGATGTTGCAGGCAGGGATCCGGAGGTCGTCACCGACCTGGCATCGCGGTTCGATGCGTGGTGGGTGTCGGTCCAGGTGCATTTGGTGAACGAGGGGGTCCGCGGGCCGGCAATCAATCCGTTCAAGGAACGCTACTGGCGCCAGTTTGGCGGGGGGCCGGATGCCGGCGAACTGCGGCTCATGGATCTTGAGCAGAACCCGGCAACCCGTCGTTGACGCGGCACATGGTGCCTGTTTCCGGATCCGGGCGGCTTTCTGCGCTTGTCGCTTGGAGCGGCGGAAGGCGCTCGGGTAAGGTCCCGGCGATGGAAATGCTGGAACAGGGCCTCGGACTGATGGTGATCGGGATGGGCGTGGTCTTTGCCTTCCTGCTCCTGCTGGTGGGTTGTTTGCATGGACTGGGAGCGTTTTTTGCGCGCCACGGACACCGGTTTCCGGATCCGGCGATTGAGACCGCACCGGTTGCCGGTGTGATGGCAGGAGCCGGCGTGGGCGGCGGGTTGGAGGCGGCGGCCGTTGCGGTGGCGGCCGCGTTCCGGGCGCACGGTGCCGGACGTGGATCCGGATCGCGCTGACGGTGCCTCCGGGTGGGCCGAAACGATCTTCCACAAACCTCCGAATTCCTCCTGCCGCCATGTCACGCAAGCGAGTGGATGTGATGATCACCGCCTTCCGGGACGGATTTCAAAGCGTGTATGGGGCCCGGGTGATCCCGGCCGATTACCTGCCGGCGGTGGAGGCCGCCCGCGAGGCGGGTCTCACCCATTTCGAGGCAGGCGGCGGGGCGATGTTTCAAAGCCTGTATTTCTACTGCAACGAGAATGCCTTCCGGATGATGGACCAGTTCCGGGAGAAGGCCGGTCCGGAAGCCAACCTCCAGACCTTGGCGCGGGGCATCAATGTCGTCGCGCTCGACTCCCAACCCGCCGACATCATCACCCTGCATGCCCGCCTGTTTCGCCGGCACGGGATCTCCACCATCCGGAACTTCGATGCGCTGAACGACGTGAGGAATCTGGCGGTCTCGGGACGGTTGATCCGTGAGCAGGGGTTGCGCCACGAAGTCTGCATCACGCTGATGGCCCTGCCGCCCGGCTGCTCGGGCGCCCATGACCCGGCGTTTTATGCCCGCGTCCTGGATGAGATTCTGGAGTCGGACGTGCCGTTTGACTCCCTGTGCTTCAAGGATGCCAGCGGCTCGGCGGTCCCTGCCACGGTCCACGAAACGGTGCGCCATGCGCGGCAGCGTCTGCCCGGGGGGACGCGCATCGTCTTCCACACCCATGACACGGTGGGCACCGGGGTGACCTGCTACCGGGCCGCGATCGAGGCCGGTGTGGACCAGGTGGACCTCTCGCTGGCCCCATGTTCCGGGGGGACCTCGCAGCCCGACGTTGCCAGCCTGTGGCACGCCCTGCGGGACAGTCCCTGGGACCTGAACCTCGACATCGCGAAGGTGATGCGCGTGGAGGCGGTCTTGAAGGCATGCATGCAGGATTATTTCCTGCCGCCGGAGGCGCTGGCGGTGGAGCCCCTCATTCCCTGGAGTCCCATGCCCGGTGGCGCGCTGACGGCCAACACGCAGATGATGCGCGACCAGGGGATCCTGAACCGGTATCCCGAAGTGATCGGAGCCATGGGCGAGGTGGTGCGGCGGGGCGGCTTTGGCACGTCGGTCACTCCGGTGAGCCAGTTCTACTTCCAGCAGGCGTTCAACAACGTGATGCTCGGGCCCTGGGCCAAGGTCGCCGAGGGCTACGGACGGATGGTTCTTGGTTACTTCGGACGCACCCCGGTGCCCCCGGATCCCGACATCATCCGTCTGGCCTCGGAACAACTGGGTCTGCCGCCCGCCACGCGCAGTCCGCTGGACATGGACAATGAGGATCCGCGGAAGGGGGTGGCTCCGGCGCGTGCACGGTTGGAGCGCGAGGGGTTGCCGGACACGGAGGAGAACATTTTCATCGTGGCAGCCTGTGGCGACAAGGGCGTCGCCTTCTTGAAGGGCAAGGCCCGGCTCGCGGTGCGCAAACGATCGGCAGAGACTCCGGCCGCGGTGGCTCCGGTCGCCGGTCCGCAGACGTTTCAAGTCACCGTGGACGGGGCGGCCTTCTCGGTCTCCTTGGAGGGCGGTCGGGCCAGGGTCAACGGACGAGAGTTCGAGGTCCGAGTTGCGGATGCCGCGGCGTCGGCGCCATCGCGTGAAACGTCCCCCAAGGGCGGCGTCGTCTCTGTGCCGGCACCGATACCCGGAGTCGTCACCAAAATCCTCAGGATCGCCGGCCAGAAGGTGCAGCGCGGCGAGCCCATCCTGGTGCTGGAAGCCATGAAGATGGAAATGCCGCTCAACGCGCCTGAATCCGGGACGGTGCAGGAGGTGCGCGTGCGGACGGGCGACGCGGTGACTTCCGGTCAGGAATTGGCGAGGATCACGCCATGACCCGCCGCCGCCGCTTGTCACTCCGGTGGTCATGGATCCTTGTGGGCTGTGTGTGTCTCCCCGGGGCTCTTCATGCCGAGGTCGAGGACTTTTCCGTGCGCCTGGCACGGCTTTGGGAGGGAACCGGGGTCCATGGATTTGCCCACGGAGGTCTGGGCAATCTGGTGATGATCGGAGTTTGTCTTGGGCTCATCTACCTCGGAATCGCGCGCCGTTTCGAGCCCCTGCTGCTGGTCCCGATCGGGTTCGGGGGGCTTTTGGCCAACATTCCCTATGCGGGCATAGCCGACCTCGAACAGGGCGGCTTTCTGGCGCTGGTCTTTGATTTCGGAATCCGCACCGGGATGTTTCCGTTGCTGATTTTCCTGGGCGTGGGGGCCATGACCGATTTCGGTCCGCTGATTGCGAATCCCAAGTCCGCCCTGCTCGGGGCCGCGGCCCAGTTGGGCATCTTTTCGACCGTCCTCGGCGCGGTGGCGTTGTCCGAATGGGTGCCGGGAGTCCGGTTCTCCCTGAAGGAGGCCTGCGCCATCGGGATCATCGGAGGCGCCGATGGGCCGACGGCCATTTTTGTCGCGGGACGACTGGCCCCGGACCTGCTCGGGGCGATCGCGGTGGCGGCCTATTCCTACATGGCCATGGTGCCCATCATCCAGCCACCGATCATGCGGCTGCTCACCTCCGAGTCGGACCGGCGCATCGTGATGCGCCAGCTCCGTCCGGTACGGCGCATCGAGAAGATCGTGTTCCCGCTGTTCGTTCTCGGGTTGTGCGTCCTGCTCCTGCCCTCAGCGACACCCCTGGTGGGCATGCTCATGCTGGGCAATTTGTTTCGCGAGTGCGGTGTCGTCGAGCGGCTCTCCCGGACGGCCGCCAACGAATTGATCAACATCGTGACCATCCTGCTCGGCCTGGCCGTTGGTTCGAAACTGGCGGCCGGCATCTTCCTTCGCGCGGAGACGCTGGGCATCCTGGCTCTGGGGCTCGTGGCCTTCTGCATCGGGACGGCTTCCGGCGTGCTCCTGGCCCGGTTGATGAACCTCTTCCTGCGGGAAAAGCTGAACCCCCTGATCGGCTCCGCGGGCGTGTCCGCGGTGCCCATGGCGGCCCGGGTTTCCAACCGCGTTGGTTTGGAGGCCGACCCCGGAAACTACCTGCTCATGCACGCCATGGGGCCGAATGTCGCCGGGGTGATCGGGTCGGCGATCGCCGCCGGGGTGATGATGGCGGTGGTGGGTGGGTGATTGCAGCCTCCTGCCGGCGCGCAAAAGCGGGGCGGGCGCCCGCTGGCGGCGCTCGCCCCGGCAGCAACCGGCCCGTAGGCTGATGCCGTTCATGACGGGAGCGCCGCGCAACATCATTCTCCTCAAGGGCCACAGCGCCGGGGTGGGAGACCTGCTGCGCAGCTCGGCCGCATGGCGTGCGCTGAAGGACCGGTATCCAGACACCAGGCTGCACCTGGTATTTCTGACACAGGATCCCGGCGCGGCGTCCGAGGAACTCATCGCCCGCCATCACCTCTTGGCCTCGTTTCATGTGCGTCCGAAATGGCCCACATCCTGGTCTGCCTGGAGGGACGCGCGGCGGTGGTTCCTCCAGCGGGTCCGGGATTGCAACGCCGACCTGATCATTGACTTCGAGTCCGCCGGGGTCCGCACCGCGATGCTGGCCTGGCTGGCCCGCCAAGCGCTCGGAGTCGGGACCCTTGGCATTGCGGACGTCCCGGGTCGGGGGTGGTTCTACCAGAAGTCGGTCCCGTCCCGACGTCGTGTCCAGGCTGCCGGGATGGCCGGGGCGGTGGACTACTCGGATCTGGACTTCGTGGTGCTGACGGGTCTGGGGATCCGCCGGAACGGGCGACCGATCGAACTGGAGGAGGCGCCTGAGGCGGTCCGCTTCCGGAAAGCGCTGCGATCGCGGCATGGCATTCCTCCGGAGTTGCCGTTGGTGGGACTCAACGTGGGCTGCGGAACCCCTGGAGCGCTTGACCGGCGTCCGGATCTGCCGCTCCTGCGCCTCTGGCTGGAGCGCCTGCAGCGTGGCCACCGGTGTGCCGTGGTGCTGAGTGGCGCGCCCTATGAACGGACGGTGAATGCGGATCTCATTGCGGGATACCGTCCCCGGGCCGAACTGCCCGTGGTCAATCTTGCGGGGGAAACCCGCCTGATCGAACTGCCGGGCTTGATCCGGTCCTGCTGCCTGTTTGTGTCCGGGGACTCGGGTCCGTATCATGTCGCAGTGGCTCTGAGGGTTCCCACCGTGGCAATTTTCAACCGGTCGTTCCCCGCGGCGGAACACCATCATCCCTGGGTCCGTTCGGTGATTGCGCCGGGACCGGAACAGATCGCCGCGCTGGAGGCTGCGGTTTCCGGACTGCGCGAGGCCTTTCCGTGGTCCCGGGAGGGGGCAGCCGGATGAAGGACTTCCTGAAATGGTTTTGGCCGATGCTGTGGCCTCAACGAGGCCGCCTGGTGTTGGGCATCGGATGTGGCGTGGCCTATGCAATCAGCAACAGCCTGCTGGCCGCCGTGGTCAAGCTCACCTGCGACCTGCTGTTCCCGGCTCCCGGCAAGGCGGTGGTGGAGCTGCCGTCGGTGGTGATCCGTCACGCCCCCGAACTGGCCGCGTGGCTGCAGCGGACGCTCGAGTCTTCGGGAGCCGGCTACTCCTGGACCTGGGTGGCGGCCATCCCGGTGGTGATGGCACTCCGGGCCTCGTCCACCTACGGCAACTTCTATTTCCTGGCCCGCGCCGGCCATCAGGCCATTCACGAGCTGCGGGTGGAGCTGTTCCGCCACCTCATGCGGCTTCCGGTCGGGTATTTCAGCGGGTCGCGCACCGGCGAGCTGATGGCCCGGCTGCTGAATGACACCGGTTCCCTGCGTTCCGTGGTGGAGTCCTCGCTTGCGGTGATCGTCAAGGAACCGTTGTCCATCGTGTTCCTTGGCGCCTTTCTTGTGGCGGCACAGCCGCGGCTGACCCTGATCTCCATGATGGTGTTTCCGCTCTGCGTGCTGCCCATCGTGTACTTTGGTCGGAGGGTCCGGCGGGCGTCCCGTGCCAGCCTGGCGGGGCACGCGGAGCTGTCGGATACCATGCAGGAGGCATTCACCGGCCAGCGGGTGGTCAAGGCCTACAACCTCGAACCGGAATTCCAGCGCCGCTTCACAGGGCAGTCCGCCGGGATTGTGAGCCAGACCATGCGGACGGTGCGGGGCCACGAGATGCCTTCGTTGCTCATCGAGGTATCGGCCTCCATCGGGGTCGCCCTGGTGTTTCTGGTCGTGCTGCGGCAACGCGAGACCGGGCAGGCGGCCATGAGCGCCGGGGATCTGCTTTCGTTTCTTACGGCCATCTTCCTCCTGTATCAGCCGGTGAAGAATCTCAGCCGGTTCTACGGCCAGTTGCAGCAGGCCCGCGCCGCCGGGGAACGGGTGCAGGAACTCCAACGGGCCCCGGTGGACGTCGCCGACCCGCCGCATCCGGTACCACTGCGGGCGGCCGGGGCGGCGGTATGCTTCGACGGCGTCCGCTTCGCGTACGGGGAGCGCACTGCCCTGCACGACATTCATCTCACCGTGGCTCCCGGACAGCTGGTCGCCCTGGTCGGGGCCAGCGGTTCGGGCAAGACGACCCTGACCAGCCTGCTGCTCCGGTTCTACGACCCGGCGGCAGGCTCGGTGCGCATCGGAGATACGGACTTGCGGTCGGTGGCGGCACGGGACCTTCGGGAGCAGATCGCCGTCGTCACCCAGGAGACCGTCCTGTTCAATGACACCATCCGCGCCAACATCCTCCTGGGGCGTCCGGGAGCTACCGACGCCGCAGTGGAGCAGGCCGCGCGGGCGGCCCAGGCGCACGAGTTCATCCTGGCCAAGCCGGGGGGGTACGATTTCGTCATTGGCGAACGCGGGGGCAACCTCAGCGGCGGCCAGCGTCAGCGCCTGGCGATCGCGCGTGCCGTGCTGCGGGATGCCCCGATCCTGGTGCTTGACGAGGCGACCAGCGCGCTGGACACCGAGAGCGAACGGGCGGTGCAGACGGCGCTGGACGCGCTGATGCGGGGGCGCACCACCCTGTGCATTGCGCATCGCCTCTCCACGATCCAGCACGCGGACCTGATCGTGGTCCTCGACGGGGGGCGCATCGTCGAGCGGGGACGCCATGAGGAACTGCTGGCGCGCGACGGTTGGTATGCGCGGCTGTTTGCGATGCAGTTTGGACCACGGGCAAATCCCCAGGCCGCGGCCTGCTGAGCGCCGCATGGCCCGGCCCGGGGTTGCTGGCCGCGGGTTCAGGGGTTGAGTTCCCGGAGCCACTCCACCACCAGGCCGGCCATCGCCCGGGCATGGTGACCGGAGAAAACATGATCGGCATCCGGGATCTCCATCAGGCGCTTCCGTCCGCCAGCGACGGCCAGAATATCCTCGGAGTCCTGGAAGGGGACCACGTCGTCGGCGCGGCCGTGAACCAGAAGCCAGGGCACCGGCACCTGACGGGCGGCATCGAGCACGTTCCCGATTCGTGCCATGTCATCCAAATAGGCCTGGGACAACGGGCATTCCGGTTTGTCCCACATGCCGTCGCGTCCCGGAACCGCATTGCCAAATTCGCGCAGGGCAAACGCGGCGGTGTGTGCCATGCCCGCCAGGGAAATCAGGAAGCGCAGCCGCGGATCCTGGCTGGCCCGCCAGGTGCCCACCGCCGCGCCCATGCTGTGACCGGCGTAGCCCAACTGCCACCCGGGCAAGGCATCCAGCACCGCACCGAGATCCTCAACCTCCTTCGAAATCGTGGACGCCTCGAAGCGGCCTTCCGAACCGCCGTTCCCCGAAAAGGAAAACCGCAGCGCATGATGGCCCGCCTGAGCGAGCGCGGCTGCCAGTTCCACCAGGAGCGGGCGATCCATGTTGCCCGTGACGCCGTGCCCCAACACCACCAGCGAAGTCCCCTCGGCAGGTCCAGGGTGATGGACGAACTCAAGGCGTTCACCGTGGCGGTTGCGGATCTCGTCGGGAATCAACGGCTTCATGGGAATCAGCGGTCAGCGGCCCGTTGCTTTACCCGGTCGGACGGTCCCGGTAAACGGGCAAGTGCTGCCTCGCTGCCGGTTCGCTGGCACGGGATCCTCACACCAAGGGCTGGGCTCGGGGCACCTTGAGCACGACCGTGCCGGCGATCTTGTCGTGCCATCCCTGTCGTTCGGAATCCCATGCTGACCAGAAGTATCCGATGCCCAGGGCCAGCGTGGCAAACAGCGCGCCCAGAGCTCTGACGATGGCGGTCGCCCCGTCCACGGGGCGGCCGTCGAGCCGGGCGACCCGCAACTGAAGCACGATGCCGCCAATGGTTGTCGCGCGCCACGCCCACAACCCGGCGAAATACGCCACGGCGGCCAGCAACTTCCAGCGCAATGAATCGAAATCCATCCAGGCCAGTGCCGGGATCAGGATGACCCAATCAATTGCCGAGGCGATCAGGCGTTCCTTGAGTCCGACCCTTGGCAGGCTGAGCGCCTCGGGCACCGATGGCCCCGACGATTCCGGCGAGGCGAACGCGGAACCTTCCAGGGGCGGTGGCGGTGGGGGGGCGCCTGCACCGGCGGGGACACCCTCGACTGCGGGCGGGCCGGAGACTTCGGCACGGGTCGCTGACGCGGCGGCGTTTCCACGGGAATCCGGGGGCTCCGGGCTTGGGGAATCCGGAGGAGGGCTGGCGGCAGGCGGCATTTCCGAGGACGGAGGAACCGGGGCCGCGGATGGGCCGGACGGTGAGGTCCAGGGAACCACGGCCTTCAGGCTCTGTGCGGAGGGGTTTGGCGGCGCGACAGGCGCCGGGGCCTGGAGGGCGGCGGGTGCGGGCGAAGGGGACTCGCGACGGAGCCGGTCCAGCAGCGCCAGCCATGCTGCGCCCAGCGCCCACATGGAGAGCACGGCCCACGAGACCATGCCGACGTACGGTACCAGATAGAGCACCATCACAAGGCCCGACCCCAGCAGCACGGCACCGACGACCGGGACTTCGGGACGACTGCGTCGGAGGATGGAGGCGCCAAACGCGTGGAGCAGTCCGGCCTTGCCGGCGATGGCGGCCAGAAGATACGCGGCGCCGACGAAGGGAATCACCACGATGCCGATGCCGGAAATCAGCAGCATCAGGGTCAGCAGCGCCCCGAGCGGCAGCGCAAGAAATCCCATCAAGAATGCCGTGGCCCCACGATCCGCGACCACTGCGGAGATCCCTCGAACCATTCCGGGCGCCGCCAGTGCGAGCAGCAGGTACATTCCCACGAAGGCTCCGGCGACCCACCAGACCCACGGCACGCCAATCGCGAGCGGTCGGAGCTTCAGCACGAGTTCTTGGACCGTGGCCTGGGCGGTCCGTGGCAAGCGGGTTTCGGGATGGAGCCACCACGATCCGACGGAGAACGGCAGCGGAATGTCCTGAATGGTGCCACCGGCGCGGGCACCCGGTGCCCTCCAGACCCCGCCGATCCCGACCACATCCCCCCCAACGAACGCATTGGTCCCCATCCGAACCCCGCCTCCAATTCCGGTGGCGTCCCCGCTCACACGGGATTCCGGTCCCAGATCAATGCGGCCCCCAACGGCCACCACATCTCCGCCCACCGATCCGTTGATCACGGCGGAGCCCCCGATCAACACGAGGTCGTTCTCGACCCGGCCTTCAATGGTCGCCGAGTTTTGGAGCACGACGACGGATCGGACGCTTTCCCCGGCGGCCACGACGACCGGTTCCCCAATGCGCACAATCTCCGAGCGGGATCCGCCTGGTTTGAAGCCCTTTTCAACCAGCCCCTTCACGACATCGGGCAACGGTGGAGCCGGCGGATCTGGAATGGGGGGCAAGGGCGGCACCAGATCTTCCGGGGCCAGCGGGCGTTCGGCCGGGGAAGGGGGCGGTGGCGCGGTTTCCCCGGCGGCCCCGGGGCCGCCAAGGACCAAGGCCCAGGCAACCGCCGTCGCCGCGAGCCACCCGGGCAGGCGGACTGCCAGGCGGGCGCGCAGGGATTGCCGGCGGGGAATTGGGGGGAGATGCATGGAGAGTGGGGACGATCAACGCTGACGCAGCCCGCCGGCGGCCAGCCGCCAGCATGCCGTTCCGATCCCGAGGGTGGTGGACCACAACAGGGCCAGCAGGCCGAATCCACCGGCGATCACCCAGGGATTGAGTTCTCGGAGCACCACCAGGGCGGCGTTCCAGAGGACCCCAACCAGCGTGAGCAGGGCCTTCAACGGCGCGGGGAATTCCAGGTGTCCTGCGGCCCGTTCGACGGCCGATGCCGTGGCGGCATCCGCACCCGGGAGCAGCAGCGACCAAAGCAGTGCGAGGGCGGCGGCGCCGCAGACTCCGGAGAGGATCTGGAGTCCCAGCGGCCAGTGGAGCCAGGGGCGGCGGTGCCAGGGCACCATCGCCGCGCGCTCCACGGCGGCGCGGATCCTTGCCGCCAACGCCGTCGGGGCAGGGCGGAGCGGCAGTTGCTGGAGGACACCATCCGCCCACCGGGCGAGCGCCTCCTCAGATTCCCGGGAATGATTCATGAAAAGCTCCAGTCTAAACACCCACGGATTCGCGGGCCGGTTGCAGCCTTTTTCGCAGCGTCTCGCGGGCGCGGAAGATGTCCGTCTTGACCTTGCCGAGCGAAACACCGAGTTGCGATGCAATCTCCGCATAGTCCAGGTCCTCAAAATGGTAAAGTACGAGCGCGACGCGCTGATCGGCCGGCAGCCGTGCGAGCACCCGTTCGATGAGTTCGCGTTGGTCGGCCGTGAGCAGGGTGTCTTCGAGCGTGTCGGGTGCAATCGCCTCGGGCATCCGCTCCGCCCCTTCGTCATCCTCGCGGGCCAGGTCGGTGAAGAGCTTCCATCGGGCGCGATACCGCTGGAGATGGTTCAGACACAGGTTGCGCGTGACCGTCTTGAGCCAGCCGCCGGCCGTGGGGCTTCCGGCGAGCTCCGGGAAATGGTTCCAGGCGCGGAGAAAGGCCTCCTGGGCGGCGTCCTGCGCGTCGGCATCGTTGCCCAGGAGGCGTGATGCCGTGCTGAACACCATGTCTTGATACGCGACGACGAACGCCTCGAACTGGGCCGGGTCACTCATGGGCTCCCCGTCATGGGACGGACGTCATTGTGCCATCAGCACCCGCGCCGGGTCCCGCAAGTTTCAGCGAATTCCCGGAGGCCCCGGCCGGGAGTCCGGGGCTCACCGCGGCCGGAAACACGCGATCCCTGATCCGGGAAGGCACCGGCTCCCCGGGGAAACCGGACCTTGTCCCGTCCTGCCAAGAGTTTTGACTTCCCAGCTCAACCGTTTGGGGTATTCCATACAGTCAACGAATCCTCCACGCTCTCCACGTTATGAACGCCGATCCCCTCCGCACGTCACGACGAGGCCCCCGACTCCACCGGACCGCCTTCACGTTGATTGAACTCCTCGTGGTGATTGCGATCATCGCGATCCTCGCCGGCATGCTCCTGCCGGCGCTGGCCAAGGCGAAACTCAAGGCAACTCTTGCGGCGTGTTTGAACAACCAGAAGCAGCTCATTCTGGGCACCCTGATGTATGCGCAGGACAACAATGACGGGCTCCTCCCGCCCACGTGGCGGTTGACCAACAACCAGGTGGTCAACCTGGTGGCCGGCGGGTACTGGCCGGCACCCAACCCGGACCCGGCCACGGGCATTCCTGTCGCCCGGGCCATGCAGGGCGTCCAGGCAGGCCTGGCACAGGGGCCGCTTTACAAGTACGTCTCCGCCTTCGCCTCTTATCATTGCCCCGGCGACACCAGGGTTCGGCTGCGGCCGGGACGTGGATGGGCCTACGACAGCTACTCCAAGGCGGATGGAATGGGCACCGGCGGGTGGGGAGGAATCAGGCCCTTCATCAAGGTGGATGCGGCACCGAACCCGGCCCAAAGCATGGTGTTCATCGAGGAGTCGGACCCCCGGGGATTCAATGCGGGCACCTGGGTGCTCGACGTGCAACCCCCGGGATGGGTGGACCCGTTTGCCGTTTTTCACGGCATGGTCAGCGATTTTTCCTTCCTCGACGGGCATGCCGAGGCCCGCAAGTGGGTGGACCGTGCCACCATCAAGGCCGCCCAGGACTCGGCCCGGGGCATCAGCAGCTTCTATTGGCAGGGCGGCAACGGACGCAATCCCGACTTTCGATGGGTCTGGGACCGGTTTCAGCATGCCGCCTGGCGCCCGCTGCCTTGACGGGCCGTCCCGGGGCTTTGCCCCGGCCATGC